>JAIUNA010000106.1 GCA_022565265.1 Roseinatronobacter sp.
GATTTTCGCCCCCAGCATACGCGCGGCCTTGGCATAGGCATGGGTCGTGCCAGACGGGTCAAGATGGCCTTCAACCGGATCCCACAGCGCCCCCACAAAATGGCTTTCATCCATCAGCGGGAACATGGCCTTGGCCTCGGACGGGGTGATGATCTCTGTCTCCATGCCCAGATAGCGCCCGCGCGCATGGGCCATGCGCAACCAATCCATGCGCTCTTGGCTATCGGCCATCTGCACTCCGCCTACCAGATGCAAGCCACAAGACTGGCCTGTCATCTTCTCCAGTTCTTCATAAAGCGAAATGGTATAGGCTTGCAGCCGCGCCACATTCGGATCGCCATTGAGCGTATGAAACCCGCCTGCCGCGTGCCATGTCGAGCCAGAGGTAAGTTCCGATCGCTCTATCAACGCGACATCTGTCCAGCCCGCCTTGGCCAGATGATAAAGCACCGAGCAGCCGACAACGCCGCCGCCAATGACAATCGCGCGATAGGTCTGGGTCATGGATGCTCCTGCGGTTCGGGGGATTACAAATGGACGCCAAAAGCCCCAAGGCCGCAATAGAAGTGTTCTCGTCATGTTTCGGAACAATTGCAGCCTTTGATCATTTGTGTTTACTTTAATCAACAAACCCCATCGCAGGAGCCGCCATGTCAAAACGCGAGGCCGCAGCCCTGTTCCGCCAGCGCCTTGGGCAGGTGCTGACACAATCCGGCAAGACACAATCGGGTTTTGCACAGGCCATCTCGATCGACCGTTCGGCCCTGTCGCAACTTTTATCCGGCCCTGATCCGCGCCTGCCACGCGCAGAAACTCTGCTGGCTATTGCCGCGCAATTTCAGGTCTCGGTTGATTGGCTTCTGGGGCTGTCCGAAGATGCGGGTACAGTTACCCAGATGCTGGATGCCGTGGAAACCGAAGCCGCCCTTGATGACCAAAGCCGCACGGCGATGGAACGCTGGCATGCCGAAGCAACGGGCCAGAAAATCCGCTATGTGCCCGCCTTGCTGCCAGATCTGATGCGTACACCAGAAATCATCAGCTTTCAGGCCCAATCCTCGGAACAGGAGAAACGCCGCCTTCAGGCCCAGACGCAACGGCGTCTTCACATCTCGCGCGCGGGAAAGGCCGATATCGAAATGTGCATGCCCATGCAAAGCTTTCACATTTTTGCCCAAGGCGTCGGGCATTGGGCCGGGCTGGACAGGGCAATACGCCAAAACCAGATCAACCATATCGCCCGGATGGTGGACGAACTCTATCCCGCCTTTCGCATGTATCTGTTCGATGGGCGCAAACGCTTTGCGCCCCCAATGACGCTGTTTGGCTACACACGCGCGGCAGTATATGCAGGTGAAGTCTATCTTCTGATCCGCGCCAAACCCCTGATCCGAGACTTGGCGCAAGGGTTTGATGGCCATATCCGCGCGGCAGAGGTGCATGCCCATGAGGCGGCAGACTGGGTGCGCGGGTTAAGGGCCGTATAAAAGCATGCAGCAGATGATCTCAGAGCCAGCCTTCGGCGGATTGCCCCGCACCACCATCAGCGCTAAAATGGGAAAGGCCAAGTCGGAAGATGAAAACGAAAACCGGGTGGGTACGCCTGACAGGGCGCCTGATTTGCCGTTCTGTAGATGATATCGCAACGATCCGCGCGCATCTGACAGAGCATATTTACCTTACCAGAGCCGAGCCGGGATGCATATCATTTGATGTTGTGCAGTCAGACAATCCGTTGATCTGGTCTGTGGACGAATGCTTTTGCGATAAAGCGGCGTTTGATTTCCATCAGCAAAGAACGCGCGCATCGCCATGGTGGTCAGCAACAGCACAGATACCAAGAGACTACCAAATCGTTGGGCTTGCATGAACCGGGCAACGGGCCGGACAGTAATCTTTGCCCTCCTTCCCCAGTGATTGTGTTGCGAAATACCGCATCCCTGCAGACAACACTCCGCTTGTCGCGCGTGCCCGGCACTCGCTAGCCTTGCGTGCATGGCATAGGCACGGAGACCCCCATGGCAACGGATCAGCCCGCAATCGAGCGCCGCCGCAGAACCGGGGGGCGGGGCGGCAATGCCCGGCGAACGGATATGTTCCGACTGGATCAAATGCCATGGCGCGTGCCCGTCAATCCTGACCACCCGACAGAGCCGCTTACGCCAGAAGGTGTCGAGGCTATCCACCGCACAGCGCTGCTTATCCTGTCCGAAATCGGGATCGAGTTTCTCAATGAAGAGGCCCTTGCGCTGTTCAAGCAGGCCGGATGCATCGTAAATGGCCCCACTGTTCGGATGGACGCGGAATTCGTCACAGAGATGCTGGCCCGCGCGCCGGGGGCCTTTACCATAACACCCCGCACCCCCGATCGCGCAGTGCGTATGGGCGCCGGACATCTTGCATTTGTCAATGTCTCCTCCCCGCCAGCAAGCTGGGACATGATCCGCGGCAAGCGCACAGGCGATTTTGCCACATTCCGCGAATTTCTGATGCTGACGCAGACCTTCAACTGTATCCATATCGCAGGCGGTTATCCGGTAGAGCCTGTGGATATACATGCTTCTGTGCGCCATCTGGACTGCATAGCAGAAAAGCTTATCCTGACGGATAAGGTGGTTCATGCCTATAGCCTTGGGCGCGAGCGCGTCGAGGATGCGATGGAAATGGTACGTCTGGCCGCCGGACTAAGCCATGCAGAATTTGATGCGGCCCCGCGCATGTATACCAATATCAACTCTGTCTCGCCGCTGCGCCATGATTTCCCTATGATTGACGGCGCATTGCGGCTGGCGCGGCGGGGCCAGCCTGTGGTGGTCACGCCCTTCACACTGGCCGGAGCGATGGCCCCTGTCACGCTTGGCGGGGCTGTCGCGCAATCCATCGCCGAGGCGCTGAGCGCGATTGCGCTTCTCCAATATGCCGCGCCCGGTGCCCCTGTGGCCATTGGCACCTTCACATCCAATGTCGATATGCGATCGGGCGCGCCAGCTTTTGGCACCCCCGAATACATGCGCGCAACACAGATGACAGGGCAATTGGCGCGCCGCTATGGGCTGCCGTTGCGCTCTTCCGGGGTCTGCACCGCCAATATACCCGATGCGCAGGCCATGTGGGAAACCTGCAACAGCCTGTGGGCGGCAGTACAATCAGGGTCGAATATGGTTTATCACGCGGCAGGCTGGCTGGAGGGCGGCTTGATCGCCAGCCACGAAAAATTTGTTATGGATTGCGAGGTATTGCAAATGATCCAGCGCTATTGCGATCCGATCCTGACCGAGACAACACCAGAGGCATTAGCACTGGAAGCCATCCGAGAAGTGGGTGCTGGCGGGCATTTCTTCGGGGTTGGGCATACCCAAGAACGATATGAAAACGCCTTCTACGCGCCGTTCGTCTCGGATTGGCGCAACTACGAGGCATGGGAAAGAGATGGTGCAACCGACACAATCGCGCGCGCTCATGCCATATATCGCAATATTGTCGCGGGTTTCACCCCGCCGCCCATGGACGACGACAAGCGCGCGGCGCTGCAAGATTTTGTTGCCCGCCGCAAGCGAGAGGGTGGCGCGCCCACCGATTTCTGAAACGCGCACACGTGCAAGGTGCCGTCAATCCCGCCGGGCGGTTTTGGCGCGTGATATGCACAGCGCCCAACCTTGATCTGGGCGCAACTGATCATGGCAACCCGCCGAAACCCCTTGCTGTGCGCGGTTGAAAGCAGGAGGCAGGGAATAGCGGGGCGATGGCATATCGCGCAGAGTCACGCTTGCTGCGCATTGCCAAGCCATCGCGCTAAAACCCCATAAATACGGATAAAATAATCCATAGATAACGTATGTGAGGTGGAGCTAATTTCTTCGCAGGCCATATCTGAAATTCGGATATTTTGAGAGCAAAATGTCACTTCCGAAATATTATTTAAGTGTTTTAAATTTATTGTGATCCGTTTGGCTTTTTTGCCCGAATAAGTAATAATGAAACAGCAGCACACAATATTCTGAACGTGCCGCAAAAACTATGAAAGGGAGATGACATGAATCGCAGAACATTGATGACAACCGTTGCCGCCACCGGATTGGCGGCGCTTGTTGCGGGCTGTGCGCCAATGGCAAGCCAGCCTGATATCGTTGACATTGCTGCGTCAAATGACCAGTTCTCAACGCTTGTCGCTGCCGTTTCCGCAGCTGGCCTTGTAGATACGCTGAAAGGCCCCGGCCCCTTTACGTTGTTTGCCCCCACGAATGCAGCATTTGCCGCTTTGCCCGCCGGAACAGTAGATGCTCTGCTTCTGCCTGAAAACCGCGACCAATTGGTGGCAATCCTGACATACCATGTTGTACCCGGCGCCGTGACTTCGGATCAATTGGCAGGTCAGCGCCTGAGCGTTGAAACTGTTCAGGGTTCGACTGTGGATATCAACGCTACCGGTTCTGGAGTACATGTGAATAACGCCCGCGTTACACAAGCAGATATCCTCGGATCGAATGGGGTTATTCACCGGATCGACAAGGTGCTTTTGCCGCAATAATTGCTTGCACAGCACTTTAAATACAGCCCGCCAGCACTTGCTGGCGGGCTGTTTATTAACCCTGCCGATATGAATTTCTAACTTGCGACACAAAACCACTGCCATGGCTCAGCGCTGCAATAATGATCTGTCGACAGCAAATTTTCAGACAGATTGAATGCCAGTTCCGCACATCCGCTTGAAAATGTAACGCGGTTTGGCGCAAATCCTGGGCCTATTGGGCCATGTCGCCCAATTTCAGCGTTTGGTGCCGTTATTTTCTGGGCATGCCCGGCGCGCGGGCGGCCCTGCGTTGCGCGGCAATCCGATAGGGAGAATTGGCCGAGCCATACCCGTCATATTGCCCGGTACGCTGTACGAATTCAAAAAACAATCCGCTGGCATGCGTGCGGCTGTAAAGCTGGAAAAAGCTGCCAGATGCATCTTCGTCATAAAGAATATGCTCTGCCGCCAGACGCTCCAACAGGCTTTGCGGCAAACCAAACCGCGCCTGCAGATCATCGTAATAATTCTTTCCAATCTCCAGCCGGGCAAAGCTGCGCGCGGCAAGGGCTTTGGAGGTTGCAAAAATGTCATCCGTGGCAAAAGCCACATGCTGCACAGAAGCCCCCAGACTATCCTGAATGAAACGCCCCGCCACAGTGCGATGATTTTCCGCACCATTGAGCGTGAAGCGCATACCCTCAGTTTCCAATGATTGCGAGCGCACAAGGCCGTCTGGATCGACGACATCGACAATCGCAGATTTGCGCGCCTTGAACAGCGTGGCATAGAATAATGACCAACTGAGCATTTCATCATAGGCCATGGTCTGGCCAATGTGATCAATCGCCGTTACGCCCACACCCTGCGCGGCACCTTCAGAGCGGAAATCGCGCGTCCATATCTCGCCCAGTTCGGGGCCATCATCCACCAGCCGCAAGATACTGCCGCCAATGCCCCAAACTGCGGGGATATGCAGTTCATCGGGGTTTTGGGCTTCGGCATGTGGCCGTGCCCCCAATGCAAGCGCGCGGGCATGGGCTGCACGCGCATCTTCCACTTTCAACGCCACTTCGCTGATAGACGTGCCATGATTGACATAGGCCGTGCGCGCAAAGCCACTATCAGCCATGTTTACCAGAATATTCACCCTGCCTTGGCGCCATAGCGCCACAGGTTTTGAAACATGGCCACCTGCCTTGTCAAACCCCGCCGCATGCAGGAAATTTTCCAGATTTTGCTGGTCAGCCTCGGATGTGGCAAATTCAATGAACTCTGCCCCAAGCACTGGCAAGGCCGGCGGCAATTGCGGCAATTTCTGGGGAGATTCCGGCTCCTGCCGGCGCACCTCATCCAGCAGCGCGATGACAGACCGATATCCATCCTGCGCCACCATTCCCGCTTTGCCACCACGAAATTGATCATTGAATATTTCAGGGCTGAGCACGTGATCGTACCCCGTTGACAGCACCGCGCGCGTAAAACCTGTCACATCCAGATCACCCTCGCCCGGCATGCAGCGAAAATGGCGCGACCAATAGAGATAATCCATTACCCCCAGCCGTGGCGCATCGGCCAGATGCACGTAGAAAATGCGATCACCGGGTATGGCGCAGATCGTGTTCACATCGATACCGCGTGCAAGCGTGTGAAAGCTGTCAAGGATCAGCCCAATCCGTGGATGATCAGCCCGACGCACAATTTCCCATGCATCGCGATGGTCATTGACATAGCGCCCCCATGCCAGCGCTTCATAGCCGACACGCAGCCCCTGTTGCCCGGCCATCTCGCCCAAGGCGCGCAAATCTTCTGCCGCCCGATCAATCCCCCCACGCGCCTGCGTATGGACAGAGGAACAGATCAGCATCAGATCGCAGCCCAGCTCGCACATCAGATCAAACTTGTGCTGCGCACGGGCAAAGGCACGCGCGCGCAAGGGTTCGGGCAGGCCCTCGAAATCGCGGAAGGGCTGAAACAGCGTAATCTCCAACCCGTGGTCGCGCACCATCTGCCCAATCGCGCGCGGGGTCATATCAGACGCGATCAGATCCTGTTCGAATATCTCTACCCCGTCAAACCCGGCAGCAGCGATGGCATCCAGCTTCTGGCGCAAATCGCCCGACAGGCTGACAGTGGCAAGAGCGGTTTTCATGGCCTAGAACCCCAAAGCACGCGGCAGCCACAATACCGTTTGTGGCACAAATGTAATTACAAACAGCACCAGCACCTGAACCCCGAAAAAGGGCATGATCTGGCGCACCAGCCGCGCCATGCCAACATTGGCCACGCCTTCCGCAACGAACAGACACAGGCCCAGCGGCGGCGTGATCAGCCCGATCATCAGATTGAAAATGACGATGATCCCGAAATGCACAGGATCAACACCCAGACTCACGGCAATCGGGTGCAGGATCGGAACCAGCACCAGCATGGCCGCAATCCCTTCCAGAAACAGGCCCACAACCAGCAAAAGCCCGATGACCATGATCAAAAACGCGAAGCGGCTGTCGATATTGCCCAAAACCCAGTCTGTCAGCATATTGGGCACGCGGTTGAAGGTCAGCAGCCAGTTTGCTGCCGAAACCGCCGCGATGATGATCAGGATTACAGCCGAATCCCGCATGGCATTGGCGAAGATGGCAGGCAGAGCGCGCAGCTTGACCTCTCGGTACACAACGACCCCCACAACCAGCGCATAGGCCACGGCAAAGGCGGCCGCCTCGGTGGGGGTCACGATACCGAAGGTGATTGAGGCCACGACAAAAACCGGCATCATCAGCGGGATAATCCCGCCAAGTAGCGCGCCGCTTTTGCTGGGAATGGCGGCCAGAGCGGCACTGTCGGTGGGATCACCCTGCTTGATGCGCCCCACCCGCAGCATGACATAGGCCGAAAGCGCAACAGCCAGCAGCAGGCCCGGCCCGACACCGGCCAGAAACAGCGCAGGCACCGACCCACCGGTAACTGTCAGAGCATAGATGATCACAGGGATAGAGGGCGGTATGATTGGCCCAATAACAGAACTGGCCGCCGTAAGGGCTGCCGAGAAATCGCGCGGATATCCGGCCTTCTCCATTTCGGGCACAAAGACGCGCCCCAGCGCGGAGGTATCCGCCACCGCAGAGCCGGAAAGCCCCGCAAAGATTACACTTGCCCAGATATTGACCAGCGCAAGCCCCGCCCGCAGCCGGCCAATCAGCACCATCGCAAACGCAATGATCCGATGCGTTATTCCAGAGGCATTCATCAACTCGCCCGCAAGCACAAAAAGCGGGATGGCCAGCAGCGGAAAAGACCCCAATCCGCGAAACACCTCTGTCGCAACGATGCGCGGATGATAGGGCAAGGCCCCGGCTTCCATGAAATATATCAGCGCCAGAAGGATCGCAAAGGCGATGGGCGCGCCAATGATAAGACCTGCAATCAATACAACATAAACCATCGTTACCCCCGCGCGTCCAGAAGCGCTCGCACCCGCAGCGCCAGCCTTGTGCCTGCAGCCAGAACCATCAAAGCACCGCCCAGAACCAATGCGAATTGCCACGGGCCAAGCGTGCCGAATTGTGCAATCCACGGCATATCCAGATCACGCGCAAGCCCACGCGCTGTTGTCACAATCCCAGAAGCTTCGCGCCCGCCGCGGCTGTCGATCAACATCAGGCCCGAACGCGCAAGCATCGCCCCCATGATCACTGTCGACACATCAACCACCAGATATGTCACATCGCGCCTGCGCTCGGTCAGCCAGTCAGTCAGGATCGTGAAGCGGATATGGCGATCCTGAAGATATGCCAGCGCTATGCCGAACATCACACCATAGATTGCCAGAAAAACGGGCAATTCCTCGCCCCAGGGCCACGAGCGGCCCAGAAAATACCGCCGGAGCGAATTTGTAAGGATCACAAGAAAGACCGCCGCCATGCTGAGCGCCGCGCCCGTGGCAAAAAGCAAGGTCAAGATGCGATTAATCCGGTCAAGCATGGGCCAGCCTTTCATGTTGCATCGCGCCTATGTGCCAGAAAGCAGGCAATCTTTGCCCAAGGCGTGCCCCGGCGCCCTGTATCAGGCGGGGCAAGGGTTGCGGATGCACGATATGCTGGCGCAGGAAACGCGCCAGCATTCTGTGTTGGCGGCCGCGTCAGCGCGCGGCAGCGACAGCGCCTTGCAGGCGCTCGATCCAGCCAGACTGATCGCCCAATTCTCCGGCCAGCCACTCCACAACCGCAGGCTGTGCGGCCTCGCGGAATTGTGCCAGCTCATCGGCGGTGGGAGAATAGACCTGCATGCCATCTGCCGCGACAGCCTGTACACCCTGTGCGCTGGTGAATTGCTGAATCGCACGGCCCATCAAGCCAGCGGTCAGCGCGGCGCGACTGACAACTGCCTGTTGTGCCTCTGTCAGCGACTGGAAAAACTCGTCATTGATGACAAGGAAATCTGTCGCATAGACATGGCCATTCAGCGTCAGGTAACGCTGCAACTGGTGCAGGTTATTGCCATAGATCACCCCAACGGGGTTTTCCTGCCCATCCACAAGCCCGGTCGCCAACGCATTGGGCACTTCTGTCCACGGCACGGGTGTCGGCTCTGCCCCAAGACCATTGACCATTTCCACATAGAGCGGGATCGGCTGCACCCGGATTTTCAGACCTGCCATATCCGCAGGTGTACGCACCTCACGGACGTTATTGGTGAAATGGCGAATACCGGTTTCGCCATAAGCGAGGGTACGCAACCCCGATTCCGCAAGGCAATGCTCTGCCAGTTCCGCACCGAAAGGCCCGTCCAGAACCGACCAAGCCACAGTCGCATCAGAGAACATGAACGGAATATCAAGCACCTGCGCGGCGCGGCATACGCGGCTCATCGCACCAGAGACCATGACAACCTGTGTCAATCCGTCTTGCGCCTGTTCGATCAACTCGTTTTCATTGCCCAAAGACCCGGCCGGGAAAAGCTCGACCTCCAGGTCGGACTCTGCCTCGACAATCATCTTGAATATCTCGGCCGCCGCACCTTTCTTGGATGTCTGCCACTCTGCCGGATCTACATGGGCAAAGCGGATCGTCTGTGCAGATGCCGCCCCCAGACCCAGACCAACAGTCATAAGCCCTGCAAGTGCCGTGGATGTCAGATAACGCATGGTTTCCTCCCGAATTGCGTTTGATTTTCTCTTCAGGCTGTCGCCTGAACAGCTGTGAAACTGTCGAATGTGGCCTGCATCTGGGCCGCATCCGGCAGGATGCCCGTGAATAGTTCAAAAGCGCGCACGGCCTGATAGACAGCCATTCCGGCCCCGTTCATCACCTTGCACCCTTTGGCCTGCGCCGCAGTCAGAAACCGGGTATGCAGTGGGAAATAGATGATATCGGCCACCCAAGCGGCCGGGGCGATGCACGATGTGCATAGCGGCAGGCCCGGCAATTTATCCATGCCAACAGGGGTTGCATTCACGATCCCATCCATCTGCGCTGCAAGCGCTTGGGGATCGTCGGCCACATATGCCCGGCCTGCCCCAAACCGCTGGCCCAAATCATCGGCCAGGGCGTTTGCGCGGGCGGGATCGGTATCATACAAGGCC
>JAIUNA010000107.1 GCA_022565265.1 Roseinatronobacter sp.
GATCCTGTCCTGCCTCTTCTTCTTCGATCCGGAAGCACTGGCCGTATCTGTCACGATGGCGAATACCTCGGTCGGTATTGCCTTCAACAATTATGGGCTGGCCTGGGCCGGTGGCGCGATATCGGGGCTTTTGATTGCCTACAAGACACGCAACTATGCCTATACGCTCTTGGGGCCGCTTGCGGGTTATGTCGCGGGCGCATCGGGCTTCGATGTGTATCTGCCCTGGCAAATGTTCCTTGTCGCGCTGGGCGCGCCATTTGTTGCCTGGGCGGTGTATGAAGCCACACTCAAGCGCGGGATAGACGAGCATAAGCTGTTCCCGCTCTTTCTGGGGGCTGGAACCTATGGGTTGATCATGCTTGGATTGTTCAAGGCGGGCACACCACGCGGGGGCTATCTGGGTATTGAAGAGGGCGCTTATGCGTTCCAACATGGCCAGATTGGCGTGCTCATGCAGGTTGTGGGCGTAGCGGCCTGCATTGGGGCGGGCGCTGTCACGGCATTCGTGATGGGATTTTTGCTGGAAAAAACAATCGGGCTGCGCATCAGTGAAAGCGAGCAGGCCGATGGGCTGGATGAAAGCGTCTGGGACGTCAAGCATGACGGAGATGCTATCGTTTTCAAACCTGCCGAGTAACCTGCATGTTTGCTGCCCCGGCGCATTTGCTTGGGGCAGCAGCTGTCGGGCAAAGCCTACTGGCGTTTTCCGCTGTCAGTCATTATGTCATGTTCCGAAACACTGCCTGCGTTTTGTGCGTTTTGCTTCAAATTCGTAGGGCATGTGAAAAGAGGCGCGACAATAGTGGGATTACGCATGGCCACCAGACTGGATGCAGAGCTGATATCCGGGCATAGCGTTGGCGGCACAGTGCAGGTTGTCATCGACACGTTATTTGCCAAAATCAAGGCCGAGGAATACCCGGCAGATACACGCCTGCCCAGCGAGCGCTCTCTGGCGGCAGATTTGGGCGTGTCGCGCAATACGGTGCGCGAAGCGCTGGATGTGCTTGAAAGCCATGGGATCATCCGTCGGCGCCCAGGCAGTGGCAGCTTTGTGCTGCGGCAGGCAAGTGATGCGCGCGACACGCAGCCTGACAGCGTGGCCGAGCGTACAAGCCCCCTTGATCACCTGATTGTGCGCAGCATCATAGAGCCGGAAATGGTGCGGCTTGCGACAATCAACATGAGTCCGCGAGAGCTGGATGAACTGGACGCGATTGTCACACGCATTGAACAGGTGCGCACAGATGTGTGCGAATTCGTAACCTGCGAGGAAGACCTGTATCGCAAGATTGCACAAGGCACGCGAAATCCGCTGCTAGAATCATGTTACGAACTCACAATCGCCGTATGCCGGCAAAGTTTCCGCACAGCACTGATGCGGCGGCACCTGACCCCTGACAGGATTGCCGGCTATCAAAAGCGCTATAATACATTGTTCAATGCCATTGCCGCGCGCGATGTCGAGGCGGCGGTTGAATTCATCAAACTGCACCTGATCGAAGAACAAAAGCTGTTGTTGCACGAAACATGACTCACGCCGCGCGCAATGCGTCAAAGCCTTGGAACGGATGTCTCTGAGGGCTTGGCCGTAGTGTCACGCGCGAAACGCTGGTGCCACAATTGCCCCAAAGCCGCCATTTCCGTGAACAGAACTGTCTCGTGCATTGCCAGCCAGTCGGGAACGGATTCGAAGCTGACAATCCGGGCTTTGCTGTCCTTGATCGAGACGACCGGCCAATCGCCGACCAGCGCATTGTCGATCCCGAACAGGCTTTCACCCCACCAGTGTGCAGGGCCAAAAGCATGGCTTACCTTGCCCATTTGCTTCATGGCCGCCATGACGGAAGGTGTGCCAAGCACCCCCACCTTCTCGACCGCCGCGTGCCAGATGTCGAGGATTGCCGCATATTCCCAGCTTACAGCACTCCACGTGCCCGGAAATCGGCGTTGATACTCGCTGTAAAAGAGGCTTGGCTGGTTGAAGAAAAACGCCTTCTCGGTCAATGCCGGATCATCGAAATCCGGAAACTGGAACACAGTTCCTTCCATGAATTCGGGTGACGTGCGCGCGATCAGTGAGTCGTACTGATCCATGGTGCAGGAAAGCAGCGTACCTTTGAACCCCGCTGCATGGGCGTATTCGGTCAGCGCGTGCACCATAGGGGTGTAGCTTGTGCACCAGCACAGTACATCCGGCTTCGTCGCAAGCATCGGATCTACAATGGCGGCCACATCTGTCTGATCTGGCTGGTATTGCACCTCCGCACATAGCGTCAGCCCCGATGCCTTGATCGCAGCGCGATACGTGGCGAGTGACGGCAAGCCAAAGGCGTCGCGCTGGCTACACAGGGCAATCCGGCGCAGTTCAGGACGGGTGCGCGCCAGCCAAGAAACGCCCGTGACATTGTAAACCGGATGTATCTCCGAAGGCGCGATCAGATAGCGGGCGTCCGGCGACAAATCTGTGGGCAAGAGCGTCGAGGCCAGCACCTTGTGTTCGGTCAGAAAGCCACGCAACGGGGCCACGCTGTCACCACCAAGCATCATGAGCAGAGAGACCTTGTCCGACAGCACAAGCTTGCGCGCCGCGTCAATCACCTGTTCAGGCGGATGCCCACTATCCTCGGCAATGATACGCACAGGATAGCGCCGCCCCTGAATCAGGGCGCCGCCTGCTGAGTTGAGCCAGTCTTCCCAGATCCGGCACCCATTCAGCCCCGGAAGGCCCCATGTGGATGCAGGCCCCGTCAGAGGTACAAGCATGCCGATGCGAATATCCTCCGACATGCCAACACGATAGCTGGGCAACAAACTGCGCATGGCAATGCGATGTGCGAAACTGGGGCCAATCATGATCTTGGTCTAGCATAGGAAAATACCTGTGCGAGAGAGAATTTTCGGCCCGCACATGAAATTTGGTTTCCCCCAATGAAAACCGGTTGACAGATTGGTTCTGACTGGCGCTATTCTGGTTCAGAAGAAATATACAATTGGTTCCCATTTGCCGATACGGAGCGTCACATGCCTCAGAAACGAATTGCCATCATTGGTGCAGGCCCCTCTGGACTTGCGCAACTGCGCGCCTTTCAATCAGCCGCAGCCAAGGGGGAAACAATTCCTGAAATCGTTTGCTTCGAGAAGCAAAGCGACTGGGGTGGGCTTTGGAACTATACATGGCGCACGGGTCTGGATGAAAACGGCGAACCGGTGCATTGCTCGATGTATCGCTATCTTTGGTCGAACGGCCCCAAAGAAGGGCTTGAATTCGCTGATTACTCTTTCGAAGAGCATTTCGGCAAGCAGATTGCTTCCTATCCGCCGCGCGCAGTGCTGTTCGACTATATCGAGGGGCGTGTGAAAAAGGCAGGTGTCCGGGATTGGATTCGTTTCAGTTCTCCTGTGCGCTGGGTTGAATATGACGATGCATCTGATCTGTTCACTGTCACAGTACATGATCATGCAAAAGATCACGTCTATTCTGAAACTTTCGATCATGTCATCGTGGCCTCTGGTCATTTTTCGGTGCCGAATGTCCCGCATTATCCGGGTTTCGAAACTTTCAACGGGCGGCTGTTGCACGCGCATGACTTTCGCGATGCGCGCGAATTCAAGGACAAAGACATTCTGGTCATGGGCGCCTCTTACTCAGCCGAGGATATCGGCTCTCAATGCTGGAAATATGGCGCGAAATCGGTCACATCCTGTTACCGCTCTGGCCCTATGGGGTTCAAATGGCCTGAAAACTGGGAAGAAAAGCCCGCATTGCAGCGGCTTGAAGGCAATGTCGCGCATTTCAGCGATGGCAGTTCGAAACATGTTGATGCGATCATCCTGTGCACGGGATATAAGCATTTCTTCAACTTCCTACCCGATGATTTGCGCTTGAAAACTGCAAATCGTCTGGCCGCTGCGGATCTGTATAAGGGAGTTGTCTGGGTGCATAATCCCAAACTGTTCTATCTGGGGATGCAGGATCAGTGGTTTACCTTCAACATGTTCGATGCCCAAGCTTGGTGGGTGCGTGATTCAATCCTTGGCAAGATCGCCATACCCACTGACAAGGCCGAACTTATGGCAGATGTCTCAGCCCGCGTTGCCCGCGAAGACGCTGGCACGGATGCGAAATATGCCATTCAGTATCAGGCCGATTATGTGAAGGAACTGGTGGCTGAGACAGATTATCCCACATTTGATGTTGATGGCGCGTCAGAGGCCTTCTTCCAGTGGAAAAAACATAAGGAAAAGAATATCATGGGTTTCCGGGATAATTGCTATCGTTCGGTCATCACGGGCAGTATGGCACCTGTTCACCACACCCCGTGGAAAGATGCGCTTGATGACAGCATGGAAAGCTATCTGCGGAACTGACAGGCTGTCGTTTGAATCCTTTCAGAGGTGATTTTGCGTGGCTGCGTTCTTGTGCAGGGCATAGGGGCATTTTCTACCCGTCCCAAGAAAGCCGATGCCCTGCTTTTTCCAAGGCCTGATGCGCATAAAGGGCCTGATCGCGTGAAATGTGCTGAAAGCGCAGGCGGCTGGCGAGTGCGTGGATATCGCGCAAATGCACCTGCGCGCCTATCAGGCAACGGAAATCCCACAGAGCATTCAGGCTGCGCGCATCACCGCCCGCACACCGTTTCAGAACCTCTGACTGAAGGATAACCCAAAACTCTGTGTGCGGTCATAGCTCTGCTTCATGACGGGATATGCCGCATATATTTCCACTGGCCCAAGCCCTGTTCTAACACGCAAGGTCACGCCAATGGCGGCGCGCAGGCGGGCACTATCATCAACCTGCCCAGTTGCGCCGATGACATCATCAAGCCCCCACAAGCTGCCCGCATCCATGAACATCCCCGGAACAACGCGCGCCTCCGCCCCCCGAATGCATGTGGAAACTGGGTATCCAGCCGCATAACCGCATATTGGTTGCCCCCAAGGGCGGGCTGGCGCGTGGCACCCAAATCGCGCGGGCCGAAACCACCAAAGGCAAAGCCCCGCAAAGAGGCATCCCCCAGCATGAAACGATCGCCAATAGCGCTGCGCCCTTTCACCGTTTTGATCCCGCCAAGCCGAAACTGGCAGCGCAACACCACGGTCCCGTCTTGTAGCGCATGCAAGGCTGCCAGACGGGCGGCGTAACGCAAGAATTCATGATCTCGGCTTGTGCTGCCATAGCCAAGTTCCAACCCAAGGCGCGTATCCTTGCGCAGCCCATCACCTCCGCGAAAGCGCAAATCCAGCTCACCACCCACTGTCGTACTGCGTTGCCGCCCGACATCTGCCAGAATCAGGGGTGACGTCCCCAATGCGGCATTGGTGATTTCCCCAACAGAATACAGCACATAGACAGAGGCTTGCCCGCGCTCACCCAGCGCCCATGTCAGGCGCGGCATAAGCCCGGTAACAGTAGAATCAAATGTATAAACACTGCGCCCGCGCCGATCCGTGCGAAACACCCGCAGGCCAAACCGTGGATTGCCGCCTGTGATTGCAAGATTTTCATAGGTAAATGACAACCGCCGCTATTGGCGCGAGGCTTCAGCGTCAACGCGCAAGGCTTGATCCGCCCCGAAAAGCCGATCTGTGCGAAATCCAGGCCCCACCAAAAGCGCTTCTTCGGAATTATACGCAAACCGTGCCGAAAGATGGGCCATTGGCCCTTCCTTGCGCGCCATGTCTGCGGCTGCATCATCCTCCGCGCCAGCTAAAAGCGCACCAAAACAAAGCAATGCGGCCAAAGTCAGGCGGCGCAGATAGGGTGACATGCTATGCCTCTGGAAAAATTTCTGGATGAATAACGGCAAAGATTTCATCTTTTTTGAAAATTATCGAACTAAAGTTGTAAGTTTCGGGTTTTTTACTATCTGTGACCCCTATGCTTGGGCAATGTCCAACCTGTCTTTGCACCTTACCACGCTGGCCCGCTCCGCCGATGCTTGCGAAAGATCATGGTCGATCACCGCAAGCGGGATCGAAGAGCGTGTTTTGTTCTTTTTCGGGGCAGGTCTGGCGCCTGCGGAGCAATTGGCAAAAGCGGCGCGCGCGCTCGGCTTGGCCCCTGATCTGATAGCTGCCTGGTCTGAAGCTTTGCCGGGGGCAGATGCGATTGGCCTTGCGCTGCGCTGCGCTGCGATGGCAAATCTGTCCGGCTTTATACGCAATATTGGGATACCCTTGTGGCGCGCGTGCAGGCCGGGCACACCACATCCTGGCCACTGTATCGGGGGTTCAAGGCGCTTGCCGATGGCACTACCCGACAGGATGAGTATATCTGCCTGCCCATAGCACCGCGGGCGGTGTTCTGGCCCCCTATGGCCAAAAGCATTCGGGCCGCCGGACTGGACACAGAACAGGCCGAACAGGCTTGCGCAGCGATCGACAGCTCTACAGCGATTTTCACGCAAACCCAGGCGCAAGGCCAGCGCAATTCCTGGCTCACGACGCTGCGCCGCGCGCCGCCACAGCCTGCCGCAATCGCCAACTGGCTGGCACCGCTGGCCCGGCATGACGAGGCGGCAAAAACCCTTGTCACCAGCGCCGCGCGCCGCACCCTCGTTCATCTGGCAGGGGGAGAAGACCGGACAAAGGGGCAATTCCTGACAATCTATCTGGAAAGCCCCCCGGCAGAGGCGCTGCATAGCCTCAGGGCGCTGATGTAGGAAGCTGGCCCTGGCACATGGCAGGCTGTGCCTGATACAAGAGCCAGATCACGATTGTCGATCTCTCCGGCCACCGTAAAGGTGTTTGATGCGGCATCGATGAAGCGATCTATCGCTGTCACCCGTGCCGTGATCGTTTCCGCGCTCAATTCGGCGTGCAGGGTGATTTCATCGCCTGTTCGGATCGCACCGAAGGCATCTGCGCGGTACACCATTTCTGCCCGAAGAAGGCTGACCTCGATCAGGCGCAACAGAGGTTCCATGCCAATCATTTCGCCCTCTGCCACGCCCAGTTCTGTTATGTAACCAGCAAAAGGCGCCCGAATGGTTGCTCTGGCGATATGAGTTGCCGCGCGTGCCTGTTCGGCGCGGGCAAGTTCCAACTCGGCGCGCAGCGTGCCAATCTCGTCGCGCGAGATCAGGTTGCGCTCCAACAAGCCCTCATTGCGTGACAACCTCTCCTCCAAGGCAGCCACGGTAATTCCGGCAACCCGCAAATCAGCTTCGGCGAGTGTGGTGTCTATCTGTACCAGCGCATCACCCGCCGCCACGAAATCGGCGCGGAGCACCGGGACATGGGCAACAATGCCACTGCGAGCGGCAATCTCAACCATCTGATGCAGACCGTATGACCATTTTCGATCTGGCATCAGCCGCCCTGTACCCTGATCCACCAGCACAACCTGGCCATCAAGCAAGATATAGGCCACCTCCTCTTTCAGCCCATGCACGGCCATGAGCGCGGTTTCTGCGAGGTCAATCAGTTCCGTGGTTCTGGCCGCCGGATGCAGCCACCCCTTCGCCCTGCGTTCCAGCTGGTCAATGCCGCCCAATGACAGCCGCCAATTGCCCTGCCGATCAAGTGCGCGATCGCGCTCTGGCGCCAGATTGCGGGCAAATTCTGTCAATGCTCGGAACAGCGCCAGATCCGCAGCAGGCGTTGCCGCTGCGGGTTCCGACAGGATCATGGGCACAGTGGCATCATCTATCAGCACGCTGTCCACCTCATCCACAATGGCAAGAGCCTGCCCGGTCTGGCGGCGGGGTTGCCCGCTGGACGACATGGCGCGCGCCTCTCGCAGATCACGCAGATGATCAAATACCAAGGTCTTGTTGGTCGCATACACAATGTCGCAATCATAGGCTGCGCGTTTTTCGGCGTCAGAACTGCCCTGAAGTATCACGGCACAGAACAACCCCAACGCGGCGGCCATGGGGGCAATAAGTCCATGATCGCGCTCTGCCAGGTAATCATTCACCGTCACAACATGCACCGAAACCCCGACACTGGCCGCAACCAGCGCCGCCAGAGCGGCGGCAAGGGTCTTGCCCTCGCCTGTGCGCAGTTCCACGCACTCCCCCTGCAACAGGCGTAGGGCGCATTCCGTCTGATTGGGGCGCAGCGCAAAGCCCGTTTGCCGGCGCATCACTTCCAGCACAATGGCAAAACGCGCCGCCCCCATCTCTGGTTCCAGCACCTGCTCGGCGCGCAAAGGGGTCGCCACAGCGCGTGCCAGTGCGGAGTCATCCATGCCATGCAATCCGTCTGCGTGTCGGGCGATTGCCTCCAGATACGGCGCAAGCTGGCCCTTCTGGCCCGCCAGCCGCCATATCAGCCACTCATCCAAAACCAAGCGCGGGCGCGACAACGGGGCAAGCTTGCGCTGAACCGGCCGCAGGCGCGAGCGGGCAAAGGCTTTCAGCCTTGGCGGGGGGCTTGTCAGCCGCGATAAAAGCCCCGCCAGCCGCGATCCATGCAGCGCGTCCCCCATCACACGCGCATCACGCGCAAGAACAGGCGTTGAATGTGAAACCGCGCCTGTGTGAAGGCACTGGCCGTTCCAGGATCAATGCGCGCCTGTACACGCGCCCCCGCCCAAACTGTCAGATCATCGCCCGGCGTTGCCCAGATCAGCCAGCGCCGATCCAGCGCGCGCCCGGCATTTCCGGATTGCTCTGGGATCGGCCCCCCGCGCGAAACAAGAAGCTCTGCCGGTACATGCTGGCCGATATCAACCACGAGGCTGCGTGCGATAGGCCGGGCAATCTCTTGCCCATCAGGCAAGAGCAGGCGCAATCGCGATGCAGGTTCAGCGTAACCCGAAAAGGCAGCGGGAAATGCGGTCACGATTTCCAGCGCAGCGGGGGTGATCACATGCGCAATGCTGTCCCCGCGCAACACGAAACTGCCCGGAACCGGGGGGCGCCCCCCTATCCAGGCCAGTCTGCCCGGCAGTGGTGCAACCACATCAAGCCCCTGCTCCAATTGCTCCGCGGTGACAAATGCGGTGCGTGCAACCTCCAGCTCTCGGCTCAGCCGCTCGCGCTGCAACAAGCTCAGGCCACTACGTACCAGCGATTCTTCCAGAAACCCGACGCTGAGCATCAGCGATTGCAGCCGGGCGGATTGTTCGGGGTTTTGCAGTTGCAACAGGCGCTGCCCGGCCACCACCTGCGCGCCATCCTCCAAAATGGCACGCCCAGCCACCCCAGAGGTTGCAGCGGTGATCTCTGCCTCTGGCAAGGGCATGATACGCCCCTCGCCGCGTGCCGAAAAAGGCAGCGGAACAAGAGTTACCAGCGCTGCGACAACACCCACCAGATATGCCAGCCGTAGCGCGACGCGGCGCGCACGGTTTTGTGCTTTCGCCATGCGCTACCCTTTGCGCCAAAGCGTGATCAAGGGCCAGACCATGCCCATGAATACTGCCCAGACCGCAAGCAACAGGCCAAAAACGAAAAACCAGCTTGAAACGATCAGCGCGATAGTCAGTGTCAGCAATAGCCTATAAACAAGCGACAGACTGCCATAGAGGGCGAAAATCCGCGCCTCTGCCGGGGTGGGCGCAACTTCGCTGCGCAGCCCCATCACGCGCGAGAGAAACCGGTCTTGCAGATACTCCCCAGAGCGCTGCGCCAGATTGGGGATTTCCAACCAGTCGGCCAACACAAAATACGCATCAAATTTAAGAAGCGGATTGCCATTGAACACCAGTGTCGAGATTGAACCGATCAAGATGAAATTGAACAGGATCGCACGCTCCAACCCCGGTTCGATCTGCAACCATAAGAGCAGCGCCAGAGCCGCTATGGTCAGTTCTGCCACTATGCCAGCCGCACCCGCCCGCCAAAGCGGTAAAGCGCGTAGCAATGCGCCAATTCATGCAAGGCTTTCATCACCGGATAGACAAGGATCAACGACAGAAGGCCGGATTGCGACAAAAGTGCCTGATCTGCCGATTGCATCAATGCCCCGGCATTGAGCGTGGCAAGTACCAGCGCCGAGAGCAACACCGCCAGAATGCCCAGCCCGCGCAGAGGCGTGCATACTGACAGCTGGAGCTGAACCTGCGGCGTGAGCCCTGGAGGCGCCATTGA
>JAIUNA010000108.1 GCA_022565265.1 Roseinatronobacter sp.
CGATTGCAGCAACTCCATATCCCAGGGCCGGAAATTCGACACCCCCACCGCGCGCACCTTGCCTGCTGTTACCAGCGCATCCAGCGCCACGCCGGTATCATCCGGGTCTATCAGCGGATCGGGGCGGTGGATCAGCAACAGATCAATCCTGTCTGTTGCCATCTCGCGCAAGCTGGCCTCGACAGAGGCGGTGATATGCGCGGCCGATGTGTCATAATGCTTCACCCGCGCGCCCGCATGCCGGCCCACAGGGGCCACGATATCGCATTTCGTCACAATCTCTATTTTGTCGCGCAGGCCCGGCGCGGCCTTCAAAGCTGCGCCAAAAAGCGCCTCTGCCGTATAGCCGCCATAAATATCGGCCTGATCCATCGTGGTAATGCCCTGTGCAAGGCAGGCTTCTACCTTGGCTTGCACATGGGCGGGGCTGGTGTCTGTGTCATCGCCCAGCCGCCACATGCCATAGACAAGCCGCGAAAGCGAAAGTGCGGGGGTAAGTACAGTTCTGTCCATCAGCGGCGCGGCCCATTTCCTAGCGGTGTTGCGGGGGTCTCTGCTGGCACGCGGCCATAGGCCTGCGGCAGCGAGACGGTTTTAAGATGTGGCATGACCTTTGCGCCGAAAATTTCGGCCTCGTTATGGTGCGGATAGCCCGACAGGATGAAGGCGCGAATGCCCATCTTGCGGTACTCTTCCAGCTTGCTCAGCACCTTATCGACAGAGCCAACCAGCGCCGCCCCGCAGCCAGAGCGCGCGCGGCCTATCCCTGTCCAGAGGTTCGGTTCCACATAGCCGAATTTATCGGCCAATTCGCGCGCCCGCGCCTGATGGGCCACGCCAAGGCTGATACTGTCATGCGCACGGTCGCGGATGAGCGTGCCATATTCATCGTCCAGCTTGCTGGCGATATGCTCGGCATAATCGCGGGCCTCGGCCTCGGTATCGCGCACGATAACATGCACGCGCAGCCCGTAATCCAGCGTCCGGCCATGCGCTTCGGCGCGGGCATGGGCATCGCGCATGCGCTTTTCCAGCATCTCGCGCGGCTCTGGCCACATCAGATAGACATCACATTGCGCGCCGCACAGCTCCAACGCATCGGGGGAATAGCCGCCAAAATACAATAGCGGCCCGCCATTTTGCTGATAGGGGCGCGCGGGGTCTGCCGTCAGCTTGCTGATCTTGTAGATATCACCATCATATTCAATCTCGTCGCGCGTCCAGGCCTGGCGCAGGATTTCCACCACTTCATGGCTGCGTTTGTAGCGAAAGGCGCTATCTGCCACTTCGCCGGGGAAATCCGAAGAGATCACATTCAGCGTCAGCCGCCCCTTGAGCATGTGATCCAGCGTGGCCACGGTGCGCGCCAGCATCACTGGCTGCATTTCCCCACACCGAATCGCGGCCAGAAAATTGATCTTGTCCGTGATCGGTGCACAGCCTGCCACGAAAGACAGTGTATCTTGCCCCACCTGATAGCTGGAGGGGCACAGGATATTGCGAAACCCGTTCGCCTCGGCCGTTTTCACAATGCTGGAGCAATGTTCCCAACTCGACCGCAAACGCCCGTCCGGCACGCCAAGATATTCGTAATCATCCGAACACAGCGCCGCAAACCAGCTAACTTCGGCCCCCTCCAGATCGGCCGATGTGACAGGCACGATGCTCATTATTTTCTCCATCCCCGATGTATCTTTTCGGCTTGCGTAGCAGCTTGGAAATAGTAAATCAATAGAGTATCAATTTGGTGCAAAACATCGCGGAGGGCGCTGTGTCAGATACCGGAGCATTGCCACTGCATATGCAGATTTCGGAATTGCTGATCCGCGATATCGCCGCCGGGCGGTTGGTGGATGGAGAGCGCCTGCCCCCAGAGCGCGAGATGGCCGCAGCCCATGGCATTGCCGTGGGGACATTGCGCAAGGCCTTGGCTGCACTTCAGGACAAGGGCCTTCTCGAACGCGTGCAAGGATCGGGCAATTACATCCGCGCCAAGGCAAACCCGGCCTCTGTCTATGCGTTTTTGCGGCTGGAACTGGCCGAGGGCGGGGGCTTGCCCAAGGCGCGCGTGCTCTCGGTCGATCGGCTGCCCAAAGACCCGGCCTTGCCCCCCTTCGGCACCGCGCCCGATGGCTACCGCATCCGCCGCTTGCGCTTTCTGTCCGGCATTGTGGCCGCTGTAGAGGAAATCTGGCTTGATGGCGCGCAGGCGCAATCGCTCAGCGCGCTCGAACTCTCGGAATCGCTCTATTACTTCTATCACACGCATCTCAATCTGCGCATTGCCCGCGCGGTGGATAGTGTGGGCCAAGGGCCACTGCCCGCATGGGCGCCGCCCGAATTTCCGCACCCACCCGGCGCGCCCCTTCCGCTTATCACCCGCATCAGCCACAGCCATGATGGCCAATCGGTCGAGGCCTCCTGGACATGGTATGACCCAGAGCGCGTGCGCTACACTGTCAGGCTCAAATAAGGACACAAAACTTGGATAAAATTCGCTACGGTATCATCGGCTGCGGCATGATGGGGCAAGAGCATCTGCGCAATCTGGCACTGGTGCAGGGGGCAGAGGTTGCCGCCATTTTCGAGCCAGATGCCAGCATGCGCGCCCAAGCCGCCGCGCTGGCCCCGCAGGCGCGTTTCACCGCCTCTGTGGCCGAACTTCTGGCACTGCCGGGGCTGGATGCGCTGCTGATCGCCAGCCCCAATCACCTGCATATGGGCCAGATTGCCCAGATTGCCGAAACCCGGCCCTTGCCGCTTTTGGTGGAAAAACCCGTTTTCACCGATCCCGCAGATTGGGCGCGGCTGGCGCAACTGGACTATCCCGCCCCCCTCTGGGTGGCGATGGAATATCGCTATATGCCCCCGGTCGCGGCCTTTGTGGAACAGGCGCAGGCCATCACCGGCGGGATAAAAATGCTCTCCATCCGCGAACACCGCTTCCCCTTTCTGGAAAAGGTGGGCGACTGGAACCGCTTCAACCGCAATACCGGCGGCACATTGGTCGAAAAATGCTGCCATTTCTTCGATCTGATGCGCCTGATCCTGCAAGACAATCCTGTACGGATCATGGCCTCTGGCGGGCAGGATGTGAACCATCGGGACGAGGTGTATGGCGGCCAGCCCTCGGATATCTGGGACAATGCCTTTGTGATCGTGGATTTCGCAGGCGGTGCGCGCGCCATGCTGGAATTGTGCATGTTTGCCGAAGGCGCCCGCTTTCAGGAAGAACTCTGCGCCGTCGGGCCAGAGGCCAAGATGGAATGCCTTGTGCCGGGGCCGGGGCGGTTCTGGCCCGCCCATCTGGGCGCGCCACCTGTGCCCGAACTGATTGTCAGCCCGCGCCACCCCAAAGGGCCAAACCGGCTGGAAGTGCCGGTTGATCCCACGCTTCTGGAAGCAGGCGATCACAATGGCGCAACCTTCTACCAGCATGCCCGCTTCGCCAATGTCGTGCGCGGCGGCGGCATAGTAGAGGTGGGGCTGTCCGATGGCCTATGGGCCGTGCAAATGGGGCTTGCCGCGCAACGCTCGGCCCAGACAGGGGCGGCGGTACTGCTCGCCCCCGATGGGCGCTTGATGTAAGCGCCCGCCTCGCCCAGAGTGCCGCGCAGGACAAAGCTGTCCCGCGCGGCAATCGTCGCGGTACAAATCCGCAGAAAGTATCCGGCCATGTATATTCCGCCAGATTTCCAGGAAACCCAACCCAGTGAGATCACCGCCATCATCGCTGGCGCACCCTTGGCCTGCATCGTTGCCCAGACAGCGCAGGGCCTTCTCGCCAATCATATTCCACTGCTGGCCGCGCCAGACGGCACGCTGATCGGCCATGTGGCGCTGGCCAATGAAATGCATCATCTGATCCCCGATGGACAAGAGGTTCTGGCAATCTTTCGCGGCGATAATGCCTATATCTCCCCCAATTTCTATCCCACAAAGGCCCAGCATCACCGGCATGTCCCGACATGGAACTATCAGGTCGTCCATATCCACGGCAAAATCCGCTTCCTGCTTGACAGGCAGTCCAAGCATGCAGCCGTCGGCCTGCTCACCCGCATTCACGAACGCCGGGTGAACGGCAGCGCCGCTTGGCGTATGGCAGATGCACCAAAGGACTATATGGCGCAGATGCTTGATGGTATCGTAGCTCTGAAAATCGATATCGACAGGGTTCTTGCAAAATCAAAACTCAGCCAGAACCGCGCGGATATTGATTATCACGGCGCCATTTCCGGTTTGCGCGCCACCGGGCATGAAGCAATGGCCGAGCAGATGGCAAAACACCTTTCCAAACAAGACTAGCAAGGAGCGCGCGTTTCGCCCCCTCTCTGCACGCCCCGCCTGCAAAAAACCGGCGCGGCCCTCTGTCCCAGAACTCTGCCTTGCCAGTTTCATCTTGGCTCAAATATCCTCAGGGGGTGAATTGGGCCAAAGGCCCAAGAGGGGGCGCGAGCGCCCCCTTGCCCGGCCAGCCGCCCTGCGCAACGGCAAAACTACGCGCCCAAGATGGCACGCCGCATAATCTGCGCCGCATCACGCCACTGCGGCAGGTGCGCGGCCTGTGCGGCACTGGCCCCCGCCATACGGGCGCGCAACCCTTCATCTTGCAACAGCCGCGCCAGCCCATCGGCAAAAGCAACCGCATCCTCTGGCGGCGCAAGGATGGCGCTTGCGGCAGACACAGTTTGCGGCACAGCCCCCACCGCGCAAGAGACAATCGGCAGGCCGTATAACTGCGCCTCGCTCAGCACCATGCCATAGCCTTCATAGCGGGTGGCCAGCGCAAATAGCGTGGCTTGGCGGTAAAGCTGATCCAGTGCTTGCGGCCCCAACCCGCCTGTAAACTCCACCCGCCCCTCCAGCCCCAGCGCTGCGCGCTGCGCCCTCAACCCGGCATAGAGCCTGTCATCCTGCACCATGCCCACAATCGCGGCCTGCCAGTCCAGATGCGCAATCCGGCCCAGCGCGTCCAGCAAGATATCATGGCCCTTGCGCTGGCAGATAATCCCCACGGCCAAAATCAGCGGCGGGGTGGCTTTGGGGGCAAGCGGGGCGATGGCGGGCCTGTCAAATCCCGGCAGCGCAACCGAAATACGCTCTGGCGCAACCCCGAAATCCTGTATCAGGCACTCCCGCGTATGGGGCGAGGGGACAACCACATGCGCAGCATGGCGCAGATTGGCGCGTTCGCGCTGCAACAGATGCTGCGCAAGCGCGGGCGGCAAGCCCGCTTCCAGCCCAAGCGGATGGTGCAGCATGACGATAATGCGGCGGGCTTGGGCGGCCAGCGTGACCGTATCCATCGCCCCGAAAACCAGCCCGTCCATCACAACCGGCACCCCTTCTGCCAGCGCGGCCAGTTGACGCGCCAGATCGGCCTCGGCCTCTGGCGTGGGTTGGGGCCAGGATGACAAAAGCGCGATATGGCCTGTGGGCAGGCCAATTTCATTCAGGCTTTCCAGCATGCGCCGATCGTAAATCGTGCCTCCGGTGCGGGTCTGGATATCGCCGGGAATGGCAAAAGCGGCCTCTTGGGGCATGGTCTCTCCATCTGGTTTCTGGGCAGGTGTGGCGCGGGCCTATACCCCGCCGCCTGCGCTGCGTGTCCAGCGATACAGCCATAGAGGGGCCAAAACCGTGCCATCCGCACTGCGCAGCCGCAGCCGCAATTCGGCCACATCCACCCCCGGCTCTGGGGTCAGTACAAAGCTGAGCCGCCAAGTATCGCGCGCCCCCTCCAGCGGGTAAAGCGCCACACCGCTTATTTCCGCGCCTGCAAGCTTGCCAAATTCAGGCTGCATAGAGGCGCCGCCATCTGGGGGCTGGCCCGTGTAATCCAGCACAAACAGCCGCCCGGCGCGAAGATTTGGCTCTATCCCCGATGCCATATGCGCCAGTTGCAACGGCAAAGGCGCAAGCGGCAGCGCCCCGCCCCCCGGAGCGCGCCACTCCAGATCATAGGCAAAGACATGCCCGCCGGGGCCAAGCGGGGCCTCTGGCCGCCAGAAGGCCACGATATTATCGGCAAATTCATTCTCGGTCGGGATTTCCAGCAGCATCACAGCGCCGCGCCCCCAATCGCCCTGCGGTGTGATCCAAGCTGAAGGGCGGCGATGATAGGCCGCTTCCGCATCGCGGAAAGCGGCAAACTCTGTGGGCGATTGCAACAGGCCAAAGCCGCGCGGGTTTTGGTCTGCAAAGGCAGACATTTGCAGCCGTGCCGGATTGGCCAAAGGCCGCCAGATCACCTCTCCGGCCCCGTTTTCCATGACCAGCACATCGCTGTCATGCACGGCGGGCCGGAAGTCATCAATCCGCGCAGGGCCAAGGGCGTTGTGCTGGAACATGGATGTCAGCGGCGCGATGCCTGCATCCTCCAGCTGCGTGCGGGCGAAAAGGTGCAACTGGCACGCCATGCGCGTTACAGCGCCGGGGGTAAGCGTGGCGATAAAAGCCGCAGCCGCGCGCGGGCGGTCAATCAGGCAGCCAAACTGCACGGCGCTATCAGCGCTGAAAACATGGATTTCTTCTGTCAGGGGAAATTCCTCTGGGCCTGCGCCGCCTGTGCCCAAGGCAAAGCCCCGCGCTGAGAGGCCATAAACCGTATCTACTGCCAGCGCGCGGAAATAGCTGGCCCCTTGCAGCACCAACACCTCATCCCAGTGATCGGCACGGTTAAGGGGGTAGTGCAGCCGCAGCCCCGAAAACCCCATCCC
Organism: Roseinatronobacter sp.; assembly: GCA_022565265.1. Taxonomy (GTDB): domain Bacteria; phylum Pseudomonadota; class Alphaproteobacteria; order Rhodobacterales; family Rhodobacteraceae; genus Roseinatronobacter. The sequence goes on from JAIUNA010000108.1 coordinate 6,720, forward strand.
CGCCATATCGGGCAGCGGGGTGGGCAAGGCCACCAATGCAGGATCATAGCTGAAAAGATCGGTCGCAAAGCGGGTGTCGTGGCCGGGAAGCGAAATCTGCACAGGCTCGCGGAACAGCCAGCCCGGCGGCAACAGATCGGCGCGGAACTGCCCGCCCAAAGGCAAGGCGGCAGCCTTGCCGGGCCGTGGGCGTACCCCGCGGTAGCTGTCATAATCCAGCGCATCAAACGGCGCGGCCAGATCACGGCTTGGGGGGCGATAGGGGGCCGCAGCGCGCGCCTGTGCGGCGGCAATCAGCCCCTCTGGCGTTGGGCTTGCCTGCGCCAAGCCCATGCGCGGCATGGCCCCCAGCGCAAAAGCCCCCGCGATAAGCGCGCGGCGCGAAATCATGCCACGGCCTCGCGCGGGGTGGCGCGGTCATCTGGCGCGGTGCTGGCCATATCAGGGGCGCGCAGTACAAGGCAGGTATAGCGCATCTCTCCGGCGCGGTAACTTTGTGTCAGCGCATTGCCGCCAATCATATTGCCAAAGACAGGAATATGCGCCAGCCCCAGCCCATCTGCCAGCGGCCCTGCCAGCCGCAAGGCGCGGTCGCGCCAGCGATCCAGCCGCAACAGGGGGGTGAGGTCTTGCACCTGCGCCAGCCCGAACCCAAGCGCCTGCGCCTGATCCACCAGCCCTGCGCGATCGGGCACATGGCCCAGCCGCCAGCCGCGCCGGAATTGCGCCAGCCTTTGGGCTTGCGCGGGGGGCAAATCGGCCTCTGGGCGGGCCAGCATGTCATCCACCAGCACCAGCACGCCGCCGGGGGCCAGATGGCGCAGCGCCGCTTGCAAAAATACGCCCGCATTGGGCGCATGCACATGCGATTCCACCGCCACCACCAGATCGGCGCGCGGCAATGTCATGGGCAGGGTGAAATCCGAGCGCAGGAAATTGCAGCGCGCCTCCAGCCCTTGGGCGCGGGCATGGGTTTCGGCCAGCCGCACCTGTTCGGCGCTGATGGTAATCCCGCACAGGCTGGCAGTTGGCCATTCGCGCGCAAGATGAAACAGCGTGCCGCCCACGCCACAGCCCAGATCAACAACCCGCGCGGGTGGGCGGCCCAGCGCCGCCAGCGCTTGCGCGGCGATCACCGCATTGACATGGGCCGCTGCCTGCGCCGGGTTATACACCCCATCGGCCCAAAGCTGGCGATGAATGGCCAGCGCCGCGCCAGAGCCGCCAAGCGCCAGAAAGCGGCGGGTAGAGGCATCGTAATAATGCGCAACACCACTGCGCGGGCGCGGAGCAGGCGCCTCGAACCAGCGCCAGAGCTTTGGGCCAGCCAGCAAGGGCAGCGCCACAGGCAGCACCAACACCCCCGCCAGCAGCGCGGGCGCTGGCCCTGCGATCAGCCATTGCGGCAGCGCAACCGTGGCAATAATCAACGCGCCGCCCAACCGCTCTGCCCGGCCCGGATGGGCCAGCCCGGCCACGGCCTGCCCGGAGGGAACCCAAGCCACACTGCGCCCCGCCAGCACCGAGGCCACAAAACCGCTACGCCGCAACATGCCCAACGGCGCAAACAACGTGGAAAGCCCCAACTCTGCCCAAACCGCGCGCAACAACACACGCCTGCGCGCCGGGCGCAACAGCGCCGCAGGCCGCGCCAGCAGCCCCGCCAGCTTTGGCACAAGCAACAGCGCCAAAACGCCCAGCAAGGGCCAGATCACACCCCCCGTGGCATGCACCGCACCAGAGCCTGTCAGCAAGACCAGCCCCAGCCATATGGGGGCCGACAGATAGGCCAAAATCCCCGTGGCCAGATGCAGCCGGCTGGCCGGATGCAACCCGCGCGCCGCAATCAGTGCCAGATGCTGCAAATTCCCCTGCGCCCAGCGCCTGTCACGGCGCAGATGGGCGGTAATCGTCTCTGGCGTCTCCTCGAAAGAACCACGGCTATCGGGGCACAGCGCCACCCCCCAGCCTGCACGGCGCAAAAACGCCGCTTCAATAAAATCATGGCTCAGCACTGGCCCGCCAAACGGCGCGCGCCCCGGCAGATCGGGCAAAGGGGTGACTTGGGCAAAGGCACGGGTGCGGATCAGAGCGTTATGGCCCCAGAAATTGCCGCTCTCGCCACAAAGCCGCGCCAGACCGCGCGCAAAAACTGGCCCGGACAGCCGCCCCGACAGCCGTTGCAGCGCACCAAACCGGCTGGCCGCAGGGCGCAGACGGATCGCCGCCTGCAACACCCCAAGGCCCGGATTGGCCGCCATCTGCGCGCGCATTGCGCGCAAGCGCGCGGCGCAAAAGCCGCTATCGGCATCCAGCAGCAAAAACGCCTCATAGCGCGGGCCGTATTGGCCTATCCAATCTTGCAGATTGCCCGGTTTACGCCCCTCTGGCCGGGCGCGGTTGCGATAGGTGATCTGGCCTTGCAAAGGGGCAAGCGCGGCCATCTCGCGCGCGCGGGCATCAGGGCCTTGGGTATCAGACAGCACAAACACATCACAGCTGCCCCCCTGCCCTGTGCCCGCCTGCCCTGTACCTGCCTGGCCTGTGCGCGCCAGCCCTGCCAGAAATTCTTGCAGCCGCGCGGCCAAAGGTTCCGGCGCCTCGCCGCAGATCAGCCAGAGGGCAGCGCAGGGGCCGGGCTCCGGGCTGGTTGGGGCAGATGTGACACGCGCAGGCACACTCCCCGCCAGCGCCACAATGGCCGAGAGCGCAAGAAGCGTAGTTGTCAGCGCGAAAAGCGCAAGGATGATCGCCACCAGTGCGGGATGTGTGGCCTCCAGCGCCAGACCACGCGCCAAAAGCAGGGTTAGCCCTGCGCTGATGGCAACAGAGGCCCCCAGAGCACCTGCCAGAATGGGTACTCCCGCCCCGCGCATCAGCGGCCCAAGGGCGGCCAGATATGGCCAAAGACACCATCGCGCGCAATCAAATGCTTCAGCCCCGCCGCAATATGCAGCACAATCAGCGCCATCAGCGGAAAGCGCGCCAGCCCATGCACGCGTTGCGCGGCCTCTGCCAACGGCTCGGAGCGCGGCACAAGGCCCGGCAGGCCCAGCGCATCCAGCGCTTCGATGGGAAAACCGCCTGCGCGCACACGGATATAGCCACTGACAGCCATGACAATCAGCAAGAGGTAAAGCGCTGCCTGCACCGCTTTGGCGGCCCGGCGCTGCCAATCGGGAATCTGGGGCGGCAGAGCGGGCGCAGGCGTGGCCAGACGCCACATGATCCGCAACACGCCCAGCAAGAAAATGATTACCCCGCCATTCTTGTGCAAGATGAACAACCGGTTTTGCG
>JAIUNA010000109.1 GCA_022565265.1 Roseinatronobacter sp.
ACTGGTTGCCGCCCAGAAAGCGGCCATTGCATGACACGGCGGCGCTTCGAGGGCAAAACCCTGCTTGTGGCCACCCATAACGCAGGCAAGCTGGAAGAGTTTCGCCAGATCATGGGGCCGCTGGGAATTACCGTCACCTCTGCCGCCGAACATGCGCTAAGCGAGCCGCCAGAGACAGAAACCACCTTTATCGGCAATGCCCGGATAAAGGCCCATGCGGCGGCGCGCGCCACGGGCCTGCCGGCGCTGGCCGATGATTCCGGTCTTGAAGTGGCCGCGCTGAATGGCGCGCCGGGGGTCTATACGGCAGATTGGGCCGAAACCCCGCAGGGGCGCGATTTTACCATGGCCATGGAACGCACCCATGCCGAACTGACAGCCATAAACGCCCCCCAACCCTGGGACGCGCGGTTTTGCTGCACCCTGGTTCTGGCCTGGCCCGATGGCCATGATGAAGTGTTTGAAGGCCATGTTACAGGCCAGCTTATCTGGCCACGCCGTGGGCAAGATGGCCACGGCTATGACCCGATGTTCCAACCCACAGGCGAAACCCGCAGCTTTGCGGAAATGACAGCCGCGGAAAAGAACGCCCTCTCCCACCGTGGCGCCGCAATCACGGCGCTTTTGCAAGGATGTTTTGCATGAAACGCATCTCTACTGGTTCCCCCTTTGAAAAAACGCTGGGCTATAGCCGCGCTATCGTGAAGGGCGATTGGTGCTTTGTCTCTGGCGTCACAGGCTATGATTATAGCACCATGACAATGCCCGAAAACGTGGCCGACCAAGCGCGCAACTGCTTTGCCACCATCTTCAAAGTACTGGAAGAAGGCGGTTTCACCCCCGACGATATCGTGCGCGTGCAATACACGCTGACAGATGCCAACCTGATGGCCGAAGTCACCCCCGCACTGGGCGCGGCCATGGGCGAAGTGCGCCCAGCTGCCACAATCGTTATCGCAGGGCTGATAAAGCCTGAGTTGCTGATAGAGGTGGAAGTCACCGCATTTAAGGTCTGATCCTGTGCAAGACTGGCAGAATGGCGGCTTTGGCCTGTATCTTCATTGGCCCTTCTGCCAGTCAAAATGCCCCTATTGCGATTTTAACAGCCATGTCAGCGCCCAGATAGACCAGTCTGCCTGGGCGCGGGCCTACCTGTCAGAGATTGACCGCCTGGCCGAAGAAACCGGGGGCCGCCTGCTCAATACTGTGTTTTTCGGCGGCGGCACGCCCTCGCTGATGTAACCAGAGCTTGTGGCGGCCCTTTTGGAACGTATCCGCAGCCGCTGGCCACTGGCCAATGATCTGGAAATCACGCTGGAAGCCAATCCCGGTTCAGTAGAGGCCGGGCGCTTCCGGGGCTTTGCACAGGCAGGGGTAAACCGCATCTCTATGGGGATTCAGGCTCTCAACGACCCCGATCTCAAACGGCTTGGCCGCCTGCACAGCGCCGCAGAGGCCCGCGCAGCCTTTGACATCGCCCGCGCCGAATTCGCCCGCGTCAGCTTTGATCTGATCTATGCGCGCCAATTCCAAACCCTGACAGACTGGGCGGCAGAACTGCGCGAGGCGCTGGCCATGGCGATAGACCATCTGTCACTCTACCAACTGACAATCGAAGAGGGCACAGCCTTTGGCACGCGCCACGCGGCAGGTGGGCTGAAAGGGCTGCTGGAAGATGATATGGCCGCAGATATGTATCTGGCAACACAAGATATTTGCGCCGAATATGGCATGCCCGCCTATGAAATCTCCAACCATGCCCGCGACGGCGCGCAATCCCGCCATAACCTGATCTATTGGCGTTACGGCGATTACGCAGGTATCGGGCCAGGCGCGCATGGGCGGCTCACCCTGAACGGCGCGCGCATGGCCACCCATACCCCGCTCATGCCGCAAGACTGGCTGGCCCAAGTGGGCAGGCTGGGGCATGGAGAGGCCCCGCGCGAAGCGATCCCCCAAGACGAACAGGCGCTGGAATATCTGATGATGGGGCTGCGCCTGCGCGAAGGGGTTGATCTGGCGCGCTATACGGCACTGGCAGGCAACAGCTTGCCAGAGGGGCGGATTGCAGCGCTGGTGGAAGATGGGCTGGTAACCGCTGAAGGCGACAGGCTCGCCGCCACAGAGCACGGGCGGCCCGTGCTGAACGCCGTGCTGCGCGCGCTGCTGGCCTGAACCCGCCCCTACCCCCGTGGCGGCGTGCCCAGAATGCTGCACAGCCTGTCCAACTGCTCCATGCTGCTGAAGGTGATCGTCACCTTGCCCCGACCACCGCCTGCATAATCCAGATCAATCGGCATGCCCAAAGCTGCCGAAATATCATTCTCCAACGCGCGGGTATCGGCATCTTTACCATAACCCTTTGTTTTTGCGTTCTTTTTCTGTACCGGCGCGGATTTTAACAGGCTCTCTGTCTGGCGCACAGACAGCCCCTCCAACACCACCTTACGCGCCAGCATCGCCGGATCTTCCGCAGTTATCAGAGCGCGCGCATGTCCGGCTGTCAGCTTGCCATCGCGCAACATGCCCTGCACCTCTTCGGGCAAACCCAAAAGGCGCATCAAATTGGCGATATGCGAGCGGCTTTTGCCCATCGCTTGCGACAATTGTTCTTGCGTATGGCCAAACCGCTCGATCAAGGCGCGATAGCCCATCGCCTCTTCCACCGGGTTCAGATCGGCGCGCTGGATATTCTCGATGATCGCAATTTCCAATACCTCAGTATCGGTAAATTCACGGATCACCACAGGCACATCATGCACCTGCGCCCGCTGCGCGGCACGCCAACGGCGCTCTCCGGCAACAATCGCGAACAGCTCACCCGTGGCACGCACGCTCAAAGGCTGGATCACCCCCTTTTCCCGACTCGACATCGCCAATTCAGCAAGCGCAGTATCATCAAAGGCCCGGCGCGGCGGGTCGGGTTTGGGGATCAGCTTTTCCACCGGCAACCGCTGCTCGCGCGGGCGCTCCGGGCTGGGCGCTTCATCCGCCTGCGGGGCGGCAACTTCTGCCATCAGCGCCGAAAGCCCCCGGCCCAAGCCTCTGCGTTCCAGCTTGCGCTCGGTCATCACACAGCCCCCTCTTTCACAGATTTCTTATGTTTTTCAAGGAGTTCTTCAGCCAATTCACGATAAGCAACAGCACCCTTGGACGCAGAATCATAATTCAAAACCGGCATGGCATAAGATGGCGCTTCGCTCAGCCGAACATTGCGCGGGATCATGGTTTTCAATACCAGATCGCCCAAAGTGCCGCGCGCATCGGCCTCTACCTGCTGGGCCAGATTATTTCGGCGGTCAAACATTGTCAGCAAAATACCCTCAATGCGCAAACCAGAATTGGCAGTTTCGCGCAATTCGCGCACTGTCAACATCATTTGCGATAGGCCTTCAAGCGCAAAAAATTCGGCCTGCAACGGCACAAGCACAGATTGCGCAGCAACCATCGCGTTGATCGTCAACAAGTTTAACGAGGGCGGGCAATCTATCAAAATATACTCAAACCCTTGATCCCGGATATCGGCCTGACGCAAGGCATCTTGCAAAACATAGGTTCGCCGGGCGCGCGACATAAGTTCGATATCGGCAGAAGAAAGATCAGTCGTGGCCGCAATTACTGACAGGTTTTCAAACGCGGATTGCACCACAATATTACTGGCAGGGACATCGCTGAACAGCAAATCATAGGTGGTGTAACGCCGCGCAACCACTTCCAGCCCAAGCCCGGTACTGGCATTGCCCTGTGGGTCTAGATCGATAAGCAGGGTTTTTGCTCCCTGCTCTGCCAAAGCGGCGGCAAGATTGATGGCGGTGGTTGTCTTGCCAACACCGCCTTTCTGGTTGGCGATGGCGATTGTCCGGGTGAGCGCTGAGTCAGCCACGCGAAATTCCCTTCAGGATAAGCAACCTTGCCAGTGGGTCTGTCTGGCTCTCGAATACCGTATCTTCAAACTGCCACTCAGCGCGGGCGGCTGCAAGCTCTGTGGCGTAGTTTTTGCCCTTGGGCAGCAATGCAACCCCATTTTCGGCCAGATGGCGCGCAACCCATGCCAAAAGCTGCGGCAAGGGGGCCAAAGCGCGGGCAGAAACGATATCGGCCTGTTGCGGGGCAAGGGTTTCTGCCCTGTCGGAAACCACGGTCAGGGAAAGCTGCAACTCTCTTGCGGCAGATAGCAGAAAAGCGGCCTTGCGCTTGTCTGATTCGACCAGCGTAAAACGGCACTCTGGCAGGGCCTCTTGCGCCAGAATGGCGCAAACAATCGCAGGCAACCCCCCGCCAGACCCCAGATCAACCCAAAGACGGGCAGATTTGGGCGCGTAGCGGAAAATCTGGGCGGAATCAACGATATGGCGCGGCCAAAGATCGGGGATGGTAGAGGGAGCAACCAGATTTATCTTTGCATTCCACTTGGTAAGAAGCACGCAATAGCCCTCCAACTTCTCCAATGTTTCACGTGAAACATTCAGCCCCGCCGCCGATAAATCCCTCATGCGCGCGCACGCGCCTTGCGCTGCTGGATGCGCGACAATAACAGCACCAGCGCGGCAGGTGTCATCCCATCTATACGGGCGGCCTGCCCCAATGTTTCGGGGCGGGTGCGCGCCAATTTCCCTGCCAATTCATGCGACAAGCCGGAAATACCGCCATAATCAAACCCATCGGGAATACGCCGCTCCTCATCGGCCTGCAACGCCTTGATCTGGCTTTCCTGCCGTTCCAGATAGGTATGATACACCATTTCTTTTTCGATCTGCGCCTGTGTAGCGGCATCTATCGCCGCCAGATCGGGCGCAAGCGCCTGCACTGCGGCAAAACTGAAGCCCGGCAAGCCCAGCAATGTCAGCCCATCGCGGCGCGTGCCATCTTCGCTAACCTTATGCCCTGCTGCATTCAGTTCTTGCGGCGTGAAGGAAACCGCGCGCAAGGCAGATTTTGCAACATCCAGCCGAGCCATTTTATCCTCAAACGCCGCTCGGTGCGACTGTGATACACAGCCCAGCGACAGGCCCAGAGGGGTAAGGCGCTGATCGGCATTGTCGGCGCGCAAAGACAGCCGATATTCGGCGCGGGATGTGAACATGCGATACGGCTCTGACACGCCGCGCAAGGTAAGATCATCTATCATCACCCCGATATAGGATGACGCCCGGCTAAAACTGACAGCATCGCGCCCCAGCGCTTGCAGCGCGGCATTCAGCCCCGCCACCAGCCCTTGTGCGCCAGCCTCTTCATACCCGGTGGTGCCATTAATCTGCCCCGCCCGATAGCACCCCTGTCCATATTTCAACCGCAAGGCAGTGGTTAAGGCGCGCGGGTCGATATAATCATATTCGATCGCATAGCCCGGTTGCAGGATGGTCGTATTCTCCAAGCCGCGAATCGTGCGGATATAGGCTACCTGCACCTCTGCGGGCAGAGAGGTGGAAATACCGTTTGGGTAAACCGTATCATCCCCCAGCCCTTCGGGTTCCAAAAACACCTGATGCGAGTCTTTATCCGCGAAGCGGGTGATTTTATCCTCTATGGACGGGCAATAGCGCGGCCCTACCCCTTCGATATGCCCACCATACATGGCCGAACGCGACAGATTTTCGCGCACGATGTCATGCGTTTGCGGGTTGGTGTGGGTAATGGCGCAAGATACTTGCGGGGCAATGGTGTGGTCTGTGAGGAAAGACAGATATTCCGGCACCTCATCGCCGGGCTGTGATTCGAGAACTGACCAATCAATCGTCTTGCCATCCAAGCGCGGCGGTGTGCCGGTTTTCAGCCGCCCCATGGGCAGGCCAAGGCCGCGCAATTGCTGCGCCAGAATGTTCGACCCTTTGTCGCCCATCCGGCCAGCGGGATAGCTGACATCGCCGATAAAGATTTTGCCGCCAAGGAAAGTGCCTGTTGTCAGCACCGCAGCTTTGGCGGTGATATCGGTATCAGAGTTGATCTGAACGCCAGTCACCGAATCGCCCTGCCAGAGCAGCGCTGTCACCTCTGCGGTGATCACCTCCAGCGCCCTGGTGGCCAGCACCTCGCGCGCCACAAATTCGCGGAAACGGGCGCGGTCGGCTTGCACGCGGGGGCCTTGCACGGCTGGCCCTTTTGAGCGGTTGAGCAAGCGATATTGAATCGCGGCATAATCGCCTGCGCGGCCCATCAGCCCATCCAGCGCGTCAATCTCGCGCACCAGATGGCCTTTGCCCAAGCCCCCAATGGCGGGGTTGCACGACATTGTGCCCAGATCGGCAATGCGAAAGGTGATGAGCGCGGTTTGCGCACCCATACGGGCAGAGGCCAGCGCGGCTTCTACCCCGGCGTGACCGCCGCCAATAACGATGACATCGTAATGTTTCACGTGAAACACTCCTATTTGCCAATGCAGAAGGACGAGAAAATATCGCCCAACAGATCTTCCACATCTATCTTGCCAATCAGCGAATCAAGCGCTGTCATGGCCTGACGGATATCTGCGGCCACAAGTTCGGGGATATACGCGCCTGCGCACAATTTTTCAATCGCTTCGGTTAAAGCGGCGTTCGCCTGTTGCATGGCCTGCAAATGCCGCCTGCGCACTGTTACCCCATCGCGCGCCACCTTAACTGATAGTGCAGCTTCGATCTGCGCCAAGAGGGCATCTACCCCTTGCCCTGTCAGGCCAGACACCCCGCCAGAATGGCCGGGGTGCAGATCTGCCTTGCCGAATAGCACGATATCGCCCGGTGCAACCGCTACCGGTGGGGGGGTATCTGGCCCATCACACAAGATAATACGCAAATCTGCGGCGCGCGCGCGGGTTTGGCCGCGCGCTATGCCGATGGATTCGATCACTTCCTCTGTCTCGCGCAGCCCGGCTGTATCCAGCAAGGTAACGGCATAGCCGCCGATATCCATGCGCAATTCGATGACATCGCGGGTTGTGCCTGCGATTTCAGAGGTGATTGCGGCCTCTCGCCCTGCTAAAGCATTGAGAAGTGTAGATTTTCCAGCATTGACAGAGCCAACAAGCGCCACCTCAAACCCGGTTTGCACCCGTTCGCGCGCGCCCTGCCCTGCGATTTCATTGCCCAAGCCTGTGGCCACGGCCTGCAATTCGGCCAATATCTGGGCATCAAAATTGCCCACATCCTCTTCCACAAAATCGATCGACACTTCCACCAGCGCCGCAGCCTTTAGCAGATGCGCGCGCCAGCCGCCAACCAGCTTGCCTATGGCCCCCTCCAGCACGCGCAGGGCCTGCCGGCGCTGGCTTTCGGTTTCGGCCTCCAGCAGGTCTCCCAGCCCCTCTACCTGCGTCAAATCCATCACGCCATTTTCCAGCGCGCGGCGGGTAAATTCTCCGGGTTCGGCCAGCCGCAAGCCGTGATCTTGCGCCAAGCAGGATTCCACGGCGGCAATACTGGCCAAGCTGCCATGAATGAAAAATTCCGCCACATCTTCGCCCGTAAAGCTGGCACCGCTGGCAAATGTGACAACAAGCGCGCTGTCCAGCCGTTCCCCTGCCCTGTTGCGCAAGGCGCGCAGCGCGGTTTGACGGGGGGGCGGCAACGTGCCCACGACTGCGCGCGCAACATCATGTGCGCGCGGCCCTGACAGGCGGATAACCGCAACCCCCGATTTCCCACGGGCCGAGGCCAGTGCGAAAATCGTCTCCATCTCAGGCATTCATCGAATCGAAGAAATCAGAGTTGGTTTTGGTTTGCTTCAGCTTGGAAATCAGGAATTCGATAGCATCTGTCGTGCCCATCGGGTTCAGGATGCGGCGCAGGACAAAGGTTTTCTGCAAATCACCTTTTTCGATGAGCAAATCTTCCTTACGTGTGCCGGATTTCAGGATATCCAGCGCCGGGAAGACGCGCTTATCTGCGATCTTGCGATCCAGCACGATCTCGGAATTGCCTGTGCCTTTGAATTCTTCAAAGATCACTTCATCCATGCGCGAGCCTGTATCGATCAGGGCTGTCGCGATGATGGTGAGAGAGCCACCTTCTTCGATATTGCGCGCCGCGCCGAAAAAGCGTTTCGGGCGTTGCAGGGCGTTTGCATCTACACCGCCTGTCAGCACCTTGCCAGAGCTGGGAACAACGGTATTGAAGGCGCGGCCAAGGCGGGTGATGGAATCCAGCAAGATAACCACATCGCGCTTGTGTTCGACCAAGCGCTTGGCCTTTTCAATTACCATTTCAGACACGGCCACATGGCGCGTGGCCGGTTCATCAAAGGTAGAGGCAATCACCTCGCCTTTGACAGAGCGCTGCATATCCGTCACCTCTTCGGGCCGTTCATCTATCAGCAGGACAATCAGATAACATTCGGGATGGTTTTTCTCGATGCTATGGGCAATGTTTTGCAGCAAAACGGTTTTACCCGTGCGCGGGGGCGCCACGATCAGGGCGCGCTGGCCTTTGCCCAAGGGGGCCACGATATCGATAATCCGGGCGGAACGGTCTTTGGTGGCAGGATCGGCGGTTTCCATCCACAAGCGTTCATCGGGGTAAAGCGGTGTCAGATTGTCGAAATGCACCTTGTGGCGGGCGCGTTCGGGATCATCAAAGTTGATGCGGGTTACTTTGGTGATGGCAAAATAGCGCTCGTTTTCGGCCGGGGCCTGAATGACGCCTTCGATCGTATCGCCTGTGCGCACCGAATATTGGCGGATCACATCGGGAGAGACATAGATATCATCCGGGCCGGGCAGGTAATTGGCCTCTGGCGCGCGCAAAAAGCCGAACCCGTCTTGCAGCACTTCCAGCACGCCTTCGCCCGAAATTGTCCAGCCTTCTTCCGCGCGTTCTTTCAGGATCGAGAACATCATCTCGCCCTTGCGCATGGACGGCGCGTTTTCAATTTCCAGCTCTTCGGCCATGGCCAGCAATTCTGCCGGGCTTTTGGCTTTCAGATCGGCCAGATTAAGGGTTTCGTCGCTTTCCGGGCGGTCTTCTGTCATCATGTCGGACATGGGAAATCCTGTAGGCCCGCAGCAAATGGCGGGGGATCGGGCATTATTTCGTGTGAACTGCCTTGTGCCGGACGGCACTGCGCCCCAGCCCTTAGCGGATTGGCCTTCTGGAGTCAATCAGCGCTTAGAATTTGACCACAACCGAGAGCACGCTCAGCACCATCATCACTGTGGGTACTTCGTTCATCATGCGGTAATCGCGGCCCGTCAGGATATTGCCCCCTTCGGTGAAAATGCGCCGTCTGCGTGCACACCACATGTGAAACCAGGTCATCCCGATCAGGCCGATAAATTTACTCCAGGGCCAGATGGAATCCCATGATATCACACCGGGGATAGAAACCATCATCAGCCCTGTTACCCAAGCCACGATCATGGCCGGGTTCATGATTACGCGCAAAAGCTTTTCTTCCATCGTTTGAAAGACAGAATTCATCTGGGCGCTGTCGCTACGTTCGACATGGTAGACGAAAAGCCGGGGTAAATAGAACAGCCATGCCATCCAGCTTATGACAGCCATGATGTGCAAAGCTTTGATCCAGAGATAGAAATCCCCCAGCATGCGGCCTCCGAACTTGCGCAGCTTCTTCTTAAATAAAGAATATAAGAAAGGAAATGCTGTTGTAGTAAGGCCTGTGGATAAGGGGATAAGTTTTTCATACACAGTGTTATCCACAGGAGCGATGCTCTAGAGACAGATATGACACGCTTTTTATACGTTAATAATCAATAATTTATGGTAGAACAAAACCAGAATCACAGCCATGTGAGGGGGGGAGCAAAAAGTTTTGCACATGGCGCGTTTTCTTTTGTCCCCATGTGGAAGACTCGGCGCGCGCGGTTGTGTGGACAGGCATAACATGGCAAATCTGGGCAAGAGCGCGGTTTTCGGCTTTTTTCCCCGTTGGTTATGCGCCAACTTGATCACAGGATTATCCACATGTCGCTTGTTCTTGCGTCCAGCTCTCAGATAAGGCGCGATATGTTGGCCAATGCGGGCTTGTCGCCCGAAATACAGCCTGCGCGCGTGGATGAGGATAGCATTCGCGCC
>JAIUNA010000110.1 GCA_022565265.1 Roseinatronobacter sp.
CAGACCCTGCCCATATAGGCAAAACCTATGAACTGGCAGGCGATGAAGGCTTTACACTGGCAGAACTAGCCGCTGAAATATCGCGCCAGACAGGCAAGCCCCTGCCCTATACCGATCTGCCCGGCGATGTGTATCAGGGAATTTTGGAGAGCGTGGGCCTGCCTGCGGGGTTTGCCCATCTGTTGGTCGATGTGGATCACAAGGCCAAAGCGGGCTGGCTGTCAGACGATAGCGGCGCGCTTTCTCACCTGCTGGGCCGCCCAACATAACGGCTGGCAGCGGCCGTAACCAAAGCCTTGGGGGCCTTGTGACAGATTGCCCCTCGCCGCCTATCGCGGCGGGGGGCACTACCAGAAGGCCGCCACCCCATCCCAAACCAGTTTTACCCCCACAAGCACGATCATCGCATACATAAAAGGGTAAAATACCCGCGCATTCACGCGCTTTATGATCATCGCCCCCATCAGCGTAGAGACAGCCGCCAAAGGCAGCATCACCGCCGCCGACACCAAAACCCGGCTGTCGAAATTGCCCAAGGCCGCATAGGGCACAACCTTGATGATATTGACCAGCGCGAAGAATACAACGCTGGTTCCTGTATAGAGCCGAGGATCAAATTTCAGCGGCAATACATACACCTGAAAGGGCGGCCCGCCCGCATGGGCCACAAAGCTGGTAAATCCTGCCACAGCGCCCCAAAACCCGCCCCGCAATCGCCCTTGCCCGCGCGCAAGCGCCCCGTCACGCGCGAAGGCCATTTTTGCCACAAAGCCCAAAGCCACAACCCCGACAAGCAGCCGCACCATAGCCTCGGATGTCACAGCCGCCGCCAGCGCCCCAATTGTGATGCCAACAAAAGCCCCCGGCAACAAATGCCACAGGGTTGCGCGATCCAGCCAGCCACGCCACGCCCAGACGCTTATGGCATCCATCATCAGCAAAAGCGGCAGAAGCAGTGCCGCCGCCTGCAAGGGCGGCATGACCAGCGACAGGATCGGAACCCCCATTAGCGCAAACGCGCCCCCCAGCCCGCCTTTGGACAAGCCCACCAGAAACACCGCACAAATCGCGGCGAACAATGTCGGCGCATCAGTGAAAAACGTAAAGCTGGCAAGAGTCTGCATCAGATATCTCTTATGTCGCGCAAACCATGCGGAAGATTCTGTGCAAGAACAAGGGTATTCCAAAAAGATTACTGCATCAAAGGCCATGGCATATTGCAAAGAAACCAAAGGTGCCAAAAATCTCTGCGTGCAAGACTATGAATGAAACGCTTGAACAACGCAGCAGATCACGCAATCGTGGCCCCATACCCCGCGACCTGTGCAGGTTTTGCAGCCCACATGCCCGCGCGAACCCTTTGCCAGAGGTCTTGCATGTCTGAACAACTGGTTTTCGACAGCCGCTATTCATGGCTCAGGCTGGGCGTGACCTTGGCGATTGCCACTATCGGCAATGTGGGGATGTGGTCTGTCATTGTCATCATGCCCGCAGTGCAGGCGGAATTCGGTGTATCGCGGGCGGACTCTTCCTTGCCATATACACTGACAATGCTTGGTTTTGCGCTTGGAAATCTGCTGATTGGCCGCGCGGTTGACAGATTTGGCGTTACATTTGCCTTGATCGGGGCAAGCCTGCTCTCCGGGTTGGGCTATCTTGCAGCGGCGGCCAGTCCGTCTGTGCTGATCCTCTCGGCAGTGCATGTGCTGATTGGCCTTGGCTCTGCCGCCAGTTTTGGCCCACTGATTGCCGATATCTCGCATTGGTTTCACCGCAGGCGCGGAATTGCGGTGGCGGTGGCGGCCAGTGGCAACTACCTGTCCGGGGCAATTTGGCCCATGCTGCTGGCAGGTGTGCTGGCGGATCATGGGTGGCGCGCTGTCTGTCTGGCGCTGGCGCTTATCGTTACTGCGCTGGTGATCCCGCTTTCCTTGCTGCTGCGCCGCCGCGTGCCAGAGTTGAGCATGACAGCGGCAGCGGGGTTTTCGGCGGCCAACAGGGCAAAATCAGGGCTATCACCGCGCGCGCTGGCTTGGCTGCTTGCGCTGGCGGGGTTGGGGTGCTGTGTGGCCATGTCCATGCCGCAAGTGCATATCGTGGCGCTATGCGTAGACCGGGGCTATGGCCCGGCAGTGGGCGCAGAGATGCTGTCGCTTATGCTTTTGGGCGGGGTCGTCTCGCGGTTGGTTTCGGGGGTGCTGGCGGATCGGCTGGGGGGCGTTCTGACATTGCTGATTGGCTCTGTCTTGCAGATGATTGCGTTGTTTTTGTATTTGCCAGCGGGGGGCTTGGCCTCGCTTTATGGTGTGAGCCTTGTCTTCGGACTGGCGCAAGGGGGGATCGTGCCTGCCTATGCCCTGATCGTGCGCGAATATATGCCTGCGCGCGAAGCAGGGGCACGGGTTGGGTTTGTGATCATGGCCACCATTCTTGGCATGGCACTGGGCGGTTGGATGTCGGGCTGGATACATGACATGACAGGGTCATACCAACTTGCATTCCTGAACGGGATTGTCTGGAATGCGCTGAATATCGGGATCATGCTGCTTATCCTGACCCGCACCTTGCGCCCGCGTAGGGATCGGCACGCACAAAAGCCGATTGAAGCTGCCTGAGGCCGCGATGGATGGCTTGCGCAACGAAGCCTTTCAAAGCCGCAGCATTTCAAACCGCACCCGCGCCACAGGCAGGCCCCAGCGCGTGACAATCGCATCATTGATAACCCGCCCGTCTGCCCCAAAATAGATTACATCCTCGAACCCCAAACGCGTGACATCTTCGCCAGAGCGGAAATCTGCCAGATAAGACAGGCGGATTTCCTGCCCTGTCTCGATCACCTGCGCAACGCCGACAGTATCATCGCGCCGCCCTGTCCATCGGCCGGGGCCTGCACGATCAAAGACCCATGTCAGGCGGTTTTCTTCACCATCTTCATAGAGGAAATCCTCTACCACTGTCAGCCTGTCCCCCTCAAGGCGCCCTTCCAGCCGGGCACGAAACCGCCGCTCGCCCCCTGTCAGGTTTATTCGAAACACCCCTGCCCCTACAGCCCGCCCCACAAACGCGCTCTCCAAAGTGATCGGGGCAACTGGCCCCGTGGGCGATGCAGGAACACGCGCGCATCCCGCAAGCGCGACAGCCCCCAAAACGAACGAACGACGGGTTTGGAACATGACGCATCTCCTGCTGTGGGTGAGTGGAGAGATAGCGCGCGAATGCCCCTAGAAAAGGCTGGTGTTGTACGAGTGTGACCTAGCGCAAGGCACTGCGAGATGTTGCCAAACACGGCGCGCGCAGCGCGCCTAACGCCATGAAATCAGGATCAGACAGCAGGTTTGTTGCGCTGAAATTCAGGATATCGCGCTCGCCACACAGTGCCAGCGTAAGATCCATTTCCCGCCGGATAATCTCCAGAGCCTGTGTTACGCCCGCCGCGCCCAATGCGCCCAGCCCATAGGTATACGCGCGCCCGATATAGGTTCCCTTTGCCCCCAGCCCCAAAGCCTTGAGCACATCCTGACCGGATCTGATACCCGAATCCAGATGCACCTCTATCTTGTTCCCCACGGCATCCAGAATATGCGGCAACATGCGAATGGTGGAAACGGCCCCATCCAGTTGTCGCCCACCATGATTTGAAACGATCATCGCATCGGCCCCGACACAAAGCGCGCGGCGCGCATCTTCAGGGTCGTTAATGCCCTTCAGGATGAGCGGGCCATCCCAAAGCCTGCGGATTTCAGCCACGCGCGCCCAGTCCAGACGGGTGTCAAACTGGCGGCTTGTCCAATCCATCAAATCGCCCAGCGATTCCACCCCCCGCGCATGGCCCACGATATTGCCAAAGCTGCGCCGATGAGTGCCCAGCATCCCCAACGCCCATGCCGGGCGGCTGGCAATATTGAGCAAGTTGCGCAAACTCAGGCGCGGCGGTGCTGTCATCTGGTTTTTCAAATCCAGATGGCGCTGGCCCTGAATCTGCAAATCCAGCGTCAATACCAATGCAGAGACACCCGCCGCCTTTGCCCGCGCCAGAATATTGCGCAAGAATTCCTCATCACGCAGTGTATAAAGCTGAAACCAGAATGGCGCGGCTGTCGCTTCGGCCACATCCTCGATCGAGCACATGGACATGGTGGACAGGGTGAAGGGAACGCCGAAATCGCGCGCCGCACGGGCGGCATAAATCTCGCCATCCGGGTACTGCATGCCCAATAGGCCAACTGGCGCAAGAGCCACAGGCATTGTCACAGGCTGGCCAATCATCGTGCTTGCAAGGCTGCGCTCAGAGATATCCACCGCCACACGCTGACGGAAATACAGGCGCCGAAAATCGGCGCTGTTTTCCTGAAATGTCTGCCATGTCCAGGAACCCACCTCGACATAATCATGAAACATGCGCGGCACGCGGGCGCGGTACATTGGTTTAAGATCGGAGATTTCTGTAATTTTTGTCATGGGTTAGAACGCGATCTGCACCTTAACGGCACGGGTGCGATCCCCCGCCATCTCAATCGCCTCGCGCGCATGTTCCAGCGGCAGACTGGCCGAGATCATGGGCGCCACATCAATTGCCCCCGCCACAATCAGCGCAACCGCCTGCGCATATTCACCATGAAAGCGGTGCGTCCCGATCAGGCGTATCTCTTTGCCCACCAGCAGATTGATGGGGATGGAAAGATCACCGGCAACACCCAGCTGAATGATGCTGCCGCGCGGGCGTGTGCAGGCAATGGCCGCACGCAGCGCAGGCGCTGCGGCAGAGCATTCGAACGCAACATCGAAAACCCCTTTATCGGCCTCATATGGCGCAAGCCGCTCCGGGCTATGCGCGATGTTGATCACATCTGTCGCGCCCATCTGCTGGGCCACGCGCAACGGCAGATCATGCAAATCCGTGACCACAATCTCTGCGGCGCCAGCGCGCCGGGCAAGTGCGACGCAAAGCACACCAATCGGGCCAGACCCGGTGACAAGCACCCGCCGCCCCGCCAGATCGGGGGCTTGGGCAAGCGCGTGGAGGCAAACGGCCAAGGGTTCGGCGCAGGCCGCATGCGCAAGCAAGGTTGCATCCGGCACAGGCAGGCATTGCGCAGCACTGACAATCATGCGCTCGCGGAAAAACCCCTGTTCATGGGGTATACGCAGGGCAGAGCCATTGAAGCGCATGTTCAGACAATGCTGAAACAGGTCTTGTGCACAATAGGCACAGTCCAGACAGGGGCGCGACGGGTTCAGCGCCACTTTCTGACCAACGCGCAACCCCGCCCCCGGCCCAACGGCTTCGATGGTGCCAGAGGCTTCATGGCCCAGAATAATGGGCTCGCGCACGCGGATAGGGCCAAAGCCGCCATCATGGTAGTAATGCAGATCAGACCCGCAAATTCCGCCCGCCCCCATGCGCACCAGCACTTCGCCGGGGCCGGGATCGGACAAGGCCACGTCTTCAACGCGCAGATCATGTTTGCCGTGCAATCGGCAGGCTTTGGTCATGGCAATCCTCAATTCGCGATCAGGTTCGGCAACCATGTGGAAATGGCCGGGATATAAGACACAAGCAGCAGCACTGTGATGTTGCACAGCAAAAACGGCATGATTGCGCGCACCACAGGGGCCAGCGGCAGCCGGGCAATATTGGCACAGACAAAGAGGCAAACACCCACAGGCGGGGTTGTCAGCCCGATCATCAGGTTCAGCACAGCAAAGACAGCGAAATGCAGCGGATCAACCCCCACGCTGGTTGCCAATGTCAGCAAAGGCACGAACAGGATAATCAGCGCGGCGATGGTTTCCATGAACATGCCAACAAACAACAACACAAGATTGATAAGCAAGATCACGACAATCCGGTTATCAGTATAAGACAGTACCCAAGCCGCTATCGCCTGCGGAATACGTTCTGACACCAGAATCCAGCCAAAGACATTGGCCGTGCCAATCAGTACCAGAATGGCCGCCGAAGTGATGGCGGAGTCGATGATGATCTTGGGAACCTTGCGCAAAGGCAGATCACGATAGATAAACGCCCCAACAAGGAAAGCGTAAACCGAGGCCACAACAGCCGTTTCCGTGGGCGTGGCAAGACCAGAAAGCAGGCCAATCACAATCAGCGCCGTCATGGCCAGCGCCCAGAATGCCCCGACAAAAGATCGCCCCAACTCGCCTACACCCTGCCAGGCCTGCCGCGGATAGCCGCGCCGGACAGCCAGAATATAGGTTGTGATCATCATCGCCACACCCATCAAGATACCGGGTACCGCCCCCGCGATAAACATCTTCCCAACCGAGATTCCAGACAAGGAACCGACGATAATCATCGGCACAGAGGGCGGAATAATCGGCCCGACGGTGGAAGAGGCAGCTGTAACTGCGGCAGAAAAATCAGCGGGATAGCCTGCTTTCTTCATGCCCGGTATCATCATGCCGCCAATCGAGGCCGCATCGGCGACAGCCGTTCCAGACACCCCCCCGAACAGCATGGAAGACGCCACATTCGTCATCCCCAGCCCGCCGCGCATCCAGCCCACAAGCGCCTGTGCAAAACGGATGATGCGCGATGTGATCCCGCCTGAATTCATCAGATTCCCGGCCAGAATGAAGCCCGGAATACACAGCAACACAAAGACATCAATGCCCGCATACATTTTCTGCGGAATGACAACAAAGGGGATTCCCGCAAAATAGAGATAGGCCAAAGACGCAACACCCAGCGTAATGGCAACGGGCACGCCTGCGGCCAGCCCCAGCAGGAACACCCCCAGCAGGATGGCAAGATTCATATGTCAGACTCCGGTCTGGTTTCGGGCAAGCCATCTGTTGTGCCCGCGAGCATGCCAATCACCCGCAGTGCTGCAAAAAGCGCAAGGCTCAGCAGCAGCGCCATGACCGAGAAATGAATATAATCCATTCGCACGCCCAAGGCAGGCGAGGTTTGACGCACGCCGATGGAAACATAGCGCCATGCAGGCCCGATCAGCAGGGCTGCGAAAGCAAAGGTCGTACAGGCTGCAAACAATCGGAAAAAGAACGGCATGGGCTTGGGCAAGGATTCCGCGATCAGATCAACATTTACCAGATCACCCGATAAAATGGCCAACCCGGCCCCAAAGCCGGCCAGATACAGCAGCGCAAACCGCGCCAGTTCCTCTGTCCAGACAGGCGAAGCGCCAATCACGCTGCGCCCGAACACCTGCACCAGAACCGCACCCATCAGCACGACAAAGGACAGCCCAGTCGCAATGCGAAGCAGGCTTATAATCCAGGCAGTGACTGTTGCGAGGATAGAGGCCATCCCGCATCTCCCAAAAAAGGCCGAGGCTATTTTCAAGCCCCGGCCGGTGTATAAGGCTTAGCGCGCGAACAGATCTTCCACGATGGGGCGGATTTCTTCGCTCACATTCGCAAGCACGGCATCCTGTGCAGCCGCCGCAAAGGCTGCGGCATCCACCTCGACAAATGTCATGCCTTTATCGGCAAGCTCGGTTGCAAGGGCAACTTCATCCGCCGTAAACAGCTCGCGCTCATAGGCCTGCGCGCGGGCAGCCGCTTCCATGACTGCCGCCTGATCCGCCTCGGACAGACGCTCCCATGTCATTTCAGAGATGGTCAGGTAAATCCAGGAACGCACATGCTCTGTAAGGTTAACATATGCCTGCACTTCATTGAAACTGGCTGATTTAATCAATGCAAGCGGGTTTTCCTGCGCATCAATCGTGCCATTCTGAAGCGAGGTGAACACCTCGGAGAAGGCCATCGGCGTGGGTGCTGCCCCCAGGGCCTGCCAAACATTCACAAACAGCGGCACATTGGGCACGCGCAGTTTCAGCCCGCCCAATTCATCAGGCGATGTGATGGGGCGGTTCGAGGTCAGATTGCGCGGGCCACGGGCAAAATAGGCAATCGGGCGCACCTGCGCATTTTCAATGATCTGCGCCTTGATCATGTCGCCAATCTCGCCAGAGGCAACCTCGTCCATATGCTCCAGCGAGGTATAGGCATAGGGCACAGCCAAAAGTGCCGCCAGCGGCGCCCAGTTCTGCAAGCTTTCGCCAGTGATCGTCATATCAGCCGTGCCAAGCTGCATGCCGTTGATAAGATCCATCTCGCGGCCAAGGGATTCATTGGGGAATACCTCGACAGCGATACGGCCATCTGTCAGGCTCGACACCTCTTCGCCAAATTTGACAGCCGCCTTGTGCCAAGGGTTATCTTCATTGGCAAGATGGCCCAGCTTGAGTGTGATATCCTGCGCCATGGCAGGAAAAGCCAGCAATGGCGCGGCAATCCCGGCCAGCAACAGCTTCTTAAATGTAAGTCCTGTCAGCATAGTTTCCTCCTGTATTTATGCGGACGGTTTTCGGGTCGTCTGGTCAAAGCATTCCGGCATCGCCGCAACGATGGCCGGAAGGTCATTGAGGATTTCGCGCAAATGCTCGCGCATCAGGGCGCTGGCCTGTACGGCATCCTGTGCGCCGATAGCTGCGATGATGGCGCCATGCTGCGCGATGACTTTCTGGCGTGAGAATTGGCGCGCTGTCAGATGGCGCACGCGGTTCATCTGGATTTTCAGCCCTTCCAGAATATCGGCTGCCGCCGCCTGCCCCAGCGCTTCGGCCAGTTGCCGATGAAACGCCTCGTCCAGGGCCACGAAATCTGTTGGGTCTGGGTTCGCTGCGGCGGCTTTCTGCCGCTCCAGCAAAGCTTCCAAACGGGCCAACAGCCCTTCAGGCGGGGCCGCAGCAAGGGCCTGAACGATATCGGCCTCAACAGCCTCTCGTACAAATTGCGCCGACAAGACAGCAGGCATAGAGATACGACGCACGAATGTTCCGCGCTGCGGGCGGATTTCCAGCAAGCTTTCTTCTGCAAGCTTGATGAAGGCCTCGCGCACAGGCTGCCGACTGACGCAAAACTCCGCCGCCACTTCGGTTTCGGAAATGCGCGCACCCGGCATCAATTCGCCCCGCACGATACGGTCACGCAGCAGCCGATGCACCTGCGGGCCTACTGCCGCATCTGGTGAAAGCTCAATGGTTTGTGCGCTGCCATGCATATCGTCACCCCCTGAGAATCTTCCATACAATTATACTTCCATACTAGTCAACAAAATTTAAGCTGTTATAAGAAAGCACATAAGGCGATACATGCTGCGCAATCGGCACAAGGAGATATTCATGCGTCAGACATGGCGATGGTTCGGCCCAAAAGATCTGGTATCCATAGATGATATGCTGCAAGCGGGGGTCGAAGGGGTTGTAACGGCGCTGCATCATGTGCCCACCGGAGATGTCTGGACTGCCGAGGAAATTGCCCTGCGCAAATCTGACATGGCGCGCATGTGCGATGGCACTGCGTCTGGTCTGTCGTGGGAAGTTGTCGAAAGCCTGCCGGTTTCGGAAGATATCAAGAAACAGCGCGGGGACTGGCGCAGCCATATTGCCAATTACAAGCAATCCTTGCGCAATCTGCATGCCGCAGGGATAGAGGTGATCTGCTATAACTTCATGCCGGTTCTGGACTGGACACGCACCGATCTGGCATGGCGCCTGCCCAATGGGGCCACCTGCATGCGTTTTGACTATACCGATTTTGCGGCGTTTGATATTCATATCCTTGCCCGCCCCGGCGCGGCAGAAGATTACCCTGCACCGATTGCCGACGCCGCCGCCCAACGCGCCGCAGAAATGACAGACGACATGCGCGCGGCTCTGGCGCGTAATATCGTCTTTGGCCTGCCCGGTGCGGCCGCGAGCTTCCCGCTGGAGGCTGTACGCGCCCCTCTGGCCGAATACAGGCATATCCCCGCAGCGCGTTTGCGAGGGCATCTGATTGCTTTCCGGTCTGAAGTGGCCCCGGTTGCGCAAGAGCTTGGGCTGCGGTTGTGTTGCCATCCCGATGATCCACCATTTCAACTGATGGGCTTGCCACGCATCATGTCCACCGAGGCAGATTACAGCGCCATCATGGAAGCGGTTGATC
>JAIUNA010000111.1 GCA_022565265.1 Roseinatronobacter sp.
GTGTCTGCGCGTCTGTGTCATCATGCGAGCCAAGCGTCACCCCGGCGGCGCACAGATCGGCGGCCAGCGCTGTCAGAAAGGCGGGGATTTCGGGATCGGCCTGTTTGGCCGCGCGCACAATCGCCAGCAGATCCTCTGGCAGATGGCCATTTTGCGCAGCCCATGCCGCAAAGCGCGCGGGCTTGGTGTCTGCCAATTCCAGCGCCTCTGGCAAGTGATTGTTGAAGACGATGTAATCCAGATGATAGTCGCGCACCGCCGCCATCAGGGCGGCATGGTCGCGCGGCATATGGGTTTCAAACCGCAGCTGAATGCGAATATCGCAGAGCAGGCGTTGGGCAATCTGGCGCCGTGCCTCCAGCAGGGCCACCGCTTCATCGGGGGCGCGTGATCCGCCCTCCCATGACCAGCTTTGCGCGAACCATGCTGTTGTCACACCCTGAGAGGCCAGTTCCACATCCGCAGCTTGCAGCGCTGCGCGCTTTTCAAACGGCGCGCTGGGGCGGGGCCTGATATGGCGTTCAAACCCATCGCCATGCAGATCAATGATTCCCGGCAATAGCCAATAGCCCCGAAGATCAACCTCTGTGGCGGCCGGGGCCGTTGTGCTGAAAGCTCCGTCCGAGATGACAAGATCACAATCTTCAAGTGTGCCTTTTGTCAGGCAAAGCGCGCCGGTAAGGCGCAGGGGCTGAATGCTCATAAACAGGATTCCTTCGTCTTTCCGCGCCAGTTATATCAGCTTTGTTGCACTCCTGTGACAGTGGTTCCAGCTTCGGCCCCGTCAAGCACCAATTCAACCCGGCTGCCTACGAAAAACGTGCGCCCATATTCAACAGGCAGGCCCGCTGCATCAATATTGATCGCTTCTGATAGGATCAGCGCCGCGCCTGTGGCAATCTGCAAATGCCGCGCTTGGGTAGGATCGGCATTGTGCCCTGTCAGGCGGGTTGTCTGGCGCAGGTAATCTGCCCCCCCGAATTGTAAAAGCGCGGCCGTGACAGAGCCTGTTGCGCGCAAGGCTATATCCAGCGCGGGAAAGCGGGTTGCGCAAAAGCATGACCGCGCCAGCGAGAGGGGCAGATCATCGGCAAAGCTGACGGCCTCCATCACATAAATTGGGGCATTGGTGGGCAGGGCAAGGGCGCGCGATTCTGCGTCTGCGGACGCTAGACGCGCAAGGTTGAGCAGCATGCGCGAGGGGGTGCGCCCGGCGGAGAGTAGATTGTGCCGAAAGCGGGTGCGCTGGCCAATCGGGTAGCGCACAGGTGCAGCGCGCACAAAGACACCCGCGCCGCGCCGCGCATGCACCAGCCCCTCCTCTGCCAGTACCTGCAAGGCGCGGCGCACAGTGTGGCGGTTCACATCAAAGCGCGTGGCCAGTTCCGCCTCTGAGGGCAGGCGCGCGCCGGGGTACCATGCGCCCTGCGCAATTTCAGCGCGCAAGGTGTCACAAATGCTTTGCCACAGGGCTGCGGGTTTGCTCATGTCGTGAAACTTTCACAAAATTCTTTTTGATTAAAACCTGTAGACCGCGTATTTGTCTAGTTGTCTATACCAATTTGCGAGTCCCGATATGACTGCCGAAACACTGTCCCGCCGTGATTGGCTGGGCTTGATTGCGCGCGCGCCGCTGCCGCTGCTGGAAGCGCTCTGGCCTGATGATCCGCCCCCTTTTGACTGGCTGCGCCGTCCCGAAACAGGCGCGATGATGGTGCAAGGGCGCGCGGGTGCTGTGGGCGCGGGGTTCAATCTGGGCGAGGTGAGCGTCACACGCGCTTCTGTTCGGCTGCAATGCGGCGCAATCGGGCATGCGCTTGTGCAGGGCCGCAGCCCGCGCAAGGCCGAGCGCGCGGCGGTTCTGGACGCGCTGTTGCAAACTGCCGCCGCGCAGGATGTGCACGCGCGGGTGCTAGTGCCTCTGCAAGAGGCCGAGTGCGCCGCGCGTGAAACCCGCGCCCGCCGCGCGGCTGCCACCAAGGTTGATTTCTTCACAATGGTAAGGGGGGAAGGATGACCGCGCAACTTACACCGGGCTTTGCCAATCCGCCGATAGAGGCCGCCCATGCCTTTCGGCAGGTGTTGGAGGCCATGGCCCATCCGGGGCGCATTATGGGTTTGGCGGGCATAGCGGCCCCGGCCCCTTGCTCTGCTGCCGCTGCTTGTGTGCTGCTGACGCTGGTGGATGGCACAACACCGCTGCATCTGGCGGGCGCGCATGATTGCGCCCCTGTGCGGGATTGGGTGCGCTTTCATCTGGGCGCGCCTTTGGTCGGCCCGCAAGAGGCGGCTTTCGCCCTTGGCACATGGGATGCACTTGGCCCGCTTGCAATTTACCCGCAGGGCAGCGCCGAATATCCTGACCGCTCGGCCACGCTGATTGTGGAATGCGTGGCGTTGCAGGCTTCGGGCGCGCGGTTGACAGGGCCGGGGATAAAAGATGCGGCTTGGCTAAACCTGCCAGACCCTGCCGCACTGCGCACCAATGCGGCGCTTTTTCCGCGCGGGGTGGATATCATGTTTACCAGTGGCGCGCAGATTGCTGCTTTGCCACGGTCTACACAGATCGGGGATGCGTGATGTATGTTGCTGTCAAAGGTGGAGAGCGGGCAATAGACAATGCCCATGCTTGGCTGGAGGACGCGCGGCGTGGGGATCGCGCTGTGCCCGATTTGGAGATTGCGCAAATCCGTGAACAGCTTGCGCTGGCTGTGGATCGGGTTATGGCCGAAGGCTCGCTGTACGATCCCGATCTGGCCGCGCTGGCGCTGAAACAGGCGCGCGGCGATGTGATCGAGGCCGTATTTCTGATCCGCGCCTATCGCACCACTTTGCCGCGCTTTGGCAGCAGCCTGCCTGTGGATACCGGCGCGATGCAGATCACGCGGCGGATTTCTGCCACCTATAAGGATGCACCGGGCGGGCAGGTATTGGGGCCGACATTTGATTACACCCATCGTTTGCTGGACTTCGATTTGGAAAATGGCCAGCCCGTGCCCCCCGCGCCAGAGGCAGACGCACAGGCAGGCCCTGTGCCGCATATCCTGTCACATCTGGGGCGCGAGGGGCTGATACAGGCCGAGCCTGCGGGCAGCGAAGATGTGCCAGACCTGACGCGCGCTCCGCTGGAATTTCCCGCACAGCGCGCTTTGCGTCTGCAAGCGCTGACGCGCGGGGATGAGGGGTTTTTGCTGTCGCTGGCCTATTCGACCCAGCGCGGCTATGGGCGCAACCATGCCTTTGTGGGCGAATTGCGGATCGGGCATGTGCGGGTTGCGGCTTATCTGCCCGAACTGGGCTTTGAGATAGAATTCGCCGAAATCCAGATCACGGAATGCGAAAGCGTGAACCAGTTTCAGGGGTCGAAAACCGAGCCTGCGCAATTTACCCGTGGCTATGGGCTGGTCTTTGGCCAGTCAGAGCGCAAGGCGATTTCCATGGCGCTTGTGGATCGCGCGCTGCGCGCGCGGGAATTGGGCGAGGATATGGCCGATGCCCCCGCACAGGATGAGGAATTCGTGCTGTCGCATTGCGACAATATCCAATCCAGCGGGTTTCTGGAGCATATCAAACTGCCGCATTATGTGGATTTTCAGGCCGAGTTGGAATTGATCCGCAAGCTGCGATGCGCGGCCGCGCAAGGGTTGGAGGCCGCGCAATGACCCCCCATGTTGCACGCCGCGCGCCCTTGCGTCGCCCACCCGCCCACCCGCTCCGCAAGGGCGCGCAAGGAGCCATGCCATGACCGCGTATAATTTTGCCTATCTGGACGAGGCCACCAAGCGCATGCTGCGCCGCGCCATTCTGAAAGCTGTGGCCATTCCCGGCTATCAGGTGCCATTTTCCAGCCGGGAAATGCCCATGCCTTATGGGTGGGGCACAGGCGGGGTGCAGCTAACTGCCGCGTGCCTTGTGCCTGAAGATACGCTCAAAGTGATTGATCAGGGCGCAGATGACACCACCAATGCCGTCTCCATCCGAAAATTCTTTGCGCGTGTTGCCCAAGTGGCCACAACAGAGGCCACAGGCGCGGCCAGCATTATCCAGACGCGCCACCGCATACCGGAAGCCCCGCTGCAAGAGGGGCAAATCCTTGTCTTTCAGGTTCCCATCCCCGAACCTCTGCGCTTTCTGGAGCCGCGTGAGACGGAAACCCGCACCATGCACGCATTGGAAGATTACGGGTTGATGCAGGTGCGGCTCTATGAGGATATCGCCCGGCATGGCGAGATTGCCCGCGCCTATGCCTATCCGGTGCGGGTAGAGGGGCGTTATATCATGGACCCTTCACCCATTCCGAAATTTGACAATCCGAAGCTGGATAACTGCCCGGCGCTGCAACTCTTTGGCGCAGGGCGCGAATGCCGCATTTATGCGTTGCCGCCCTATACACGTGTGGAGAGTCTGGATTTCGAGGATTATCCCTTCACCCCCAGCAAAGCCGCCGGCCAGTGTTGTGCGCTTTGCGGGGCCATGGACAGCTATCTGGATGAGGTGATTACCGATGATGCGGGCGGGCGGATGTTTGTCTGCTCGGACACAGATTATTGCGCCACCCGCGTGGCCGTACAGGCGGAGGATGCCGCATGACACCGCTTTTGCAGGTTGAAGCCCTGAGCAAATATTACGGCCATCATCTGGGCTGCGCAGATGTGCATTTCACCCTCTGGCCCGGCGAGGTGATGGGGATTGTGGGCGAAAGCGGTTCGGGGAAATCCACGCTTCTCAATTGCCTTGCGGGCCATATGCCCCCCGATACAGGCCGCGTGATCTTTGATACCCGCGATCATGGCCCGCGCGATACTGTGGTCATGACCGAGGCAGAGCGGCGCTGGCTGGCGCGCACAGACTGGGCTTTTGTGCATCAAAACCCGCGCGATGGGTTGCGGATGAATGTCAGCGCCGGGGGCAATGTGGGCGAACGGCTGATGGCCGTGGGTGCGCGCCATTACGGCGATATTCGCGCGCAGGCCGAAGATTGGCTGGGCCGGGTAGAGATTGACGCGCGCCGTATGGATGACCGCCCGCGCGCCTTTTCGGGCGGCATGCAGCAACGCTTGCAGATTGCGCGCAATCTGGTGACAGGGCCACGGCTGGTCTTCATGGATGACCCGACAGGCGGGCTGGATGTCTCTGTGCAAGCGCGGCTGTTGGATTTGCTGCGCGGGCTGGTACGGCGGTTGGGCCTGTCTGCGGTGATTGTCACCCATGATCTTGCCGAGGCGCGCCTGCTGGCTGACAGGCTGATGGTGATGAAAGACGGGCGTGTGGTGGAAGAGGGGCTGACAGATCAGGTGCTGGATGATCCGCAGCATGCCTATACACAGCTTTTGGTGAGTTCGGTATTGCACGCCTAAGGCGCGGCTTGTGAGAGGTTTGGCAGAATGACGAGGGCGGCGATGATCGAGATTGCAGATGTGGGCAAGCGCTTTGTGCTGCACAATCAGGGCGGCGCGGTGCTGCCGGTGATGGAGGGGGCAAGCCTGACTGTCGCGCCGGGCGAATGCGTGGCGCTGGTGGGGGCCTCTGGCGCAGGGAAATCCACCCTGATGCGCATGATCTGGGGCAATTACCGCTGTGACGAGGGATCAATCCGTGTGGCGGGGGTAGAGCTTTGCAACGCAGAACCGCGCGCGGTAATTGCGCTGCGCCGCCAGAGCCTTGGCTATGTCAGCCAGTTTTTGCGGGTCATCCCGCGCGTGCCCACAGTGCAGATCGTGGCCGAACCCCTCTTGGCCCAAGAGGTGGGGGAAGATGTGGCCTTGGCGCGCGCCCAAGCGATGCTGGCGCGGCTCAATATCCCGCAGCGCCTTTGGGCACTCTCGCCCACCACATTTTCCGGGGGCGAGCAACAGCGCGTCAATATCGCACGCGGCTTTATCCATGCGTGGCCTGTCATGCTTCTGGATGAACCCACCGCCAGCCTTGATGCGGCCAATCGGGCTGTGGTGCTGGCGCTGATTGCAGAGGCCAAGGCGCGGGGCGCGGCGATTTTGGGGATTTTCCACGATGCAGAAGCCCGCGCGGCTGTCTGTGACCGTGAGGTGGATGTCACGCGCTTCACCCCACTACGGGGTGAAGCGGCATGAGCGGCCATTGCGGTGCGGGCCTGCTGGTGGCGATCGTTGGCCCCTCTGGCGTTGGCAAAGATACGCTGATTGCGGAGCTGGCGGCTGCGCGCCCCGATTTCGTGATTGCCCGGCGGATTATCACGCGCCCCGCAGATGCCGGGGGCGAAGACCATTTTGCCGTGTCCGAGGGGCTGTTTGATGCGCAACTGGCGATGGGGCGCTATGCGTTTCATTGGGGGGCACATGGGCTGCGCTATGCTGTTTCTGCCAGCATTGATGCCGCGCTGGCGCAAGGCAAGGTGGTGGTCTTCAATGGTTCGCGCAAGGCGCTGGGCCAGATTGCGCGGGCCTATCCCCAGCTTTTGGTGCTGATGATCACGGCCCCGGCAGAGCTGTTGGCCGCGCGGTTGCACGGTCGCGGGCGCGAGAGCGCGCGCGAGATTGCCGCACGTCTGAAGCGGGCGGAACTTGATCCGCCAGAAGGGGCGCAAGTGATCGTGAATGACAGCACCCCAGAGGCCGCAGTGGCGCAGATATTGGCCGCGATCAACCGTGCATTGCAAACCGCTTAAGCAGATGAAAACGCCCCGCCGCATCCTCGCCAAAGACGCAGAGCGCATCCAGCGCCTGCGGCTGCGCCAAGGCCGGGCCAAACCAGCCATGTGCCGCGCGCAGGGCATCTTGCATCTGGAGTTGCGACAGTCTGCCTGTCAGAGTGACATGGAAGCGAAACTCCTCCATCACATAGGGATAGCCCCATTGCGCCAGCAATTCTTCCTGCCGCGCGCTCAGCCCGGCGGCGCGGCGTCGGGCAAGCTCGCTCTCGGTGGCAGGCGCGCGAAAAGGATCAAGCGCGCGCACAATTTCGGCAGCACAATCGCTCAGCGCTTGGGGCTGGGGGTCTGGGACAATGGCCAGAAACCCGTGCAGCGATTTCAGGCGCAGCGCGCCCAGATCAAGCGGGGCAAGCTGTTCGGCCAGCGCCTCCACCCCATCCAGAAAGCTTGCAACACTGCCGCCCAGCCGCATGGGCGGTTTGAGTGTGCCATGCAGCCCGTATTTGCGAGGGGTTTGGGTGAGGGTTGCCAGATCAAGCCCCAGATCAGGATGGGCCAGTGCCGCGCCATTATGGGCATCCCAGCCCAGCCACGCCGCCCCGGCCTGCGCCAGATCACTTGCCGGGCTGGGGGCGTAATACACTGCAAATCTCTCGTAGTGCTCCAACATTTTTCATTCCTCGGCTATGTCACCGCCTTCGCGTGCCATGGCACTGTGACACCGGCATGACGCCAAAGGCAAGGAACCCCGACCATGACAGAGATCATCCTCGCAAATGCGCAGCTTGTCTTGCCCGATGCGGTACGGCGCGGCGCGGTCGTGCTGCGCGATGGAGTTATTGCGGCGATTGATGACAGCCCGATACTGCCCAAAGGCGCAGTGGATTGCGGCGGCGATCTGATTGCGCCGGGCCTGATAGAGTTGCACACAGACAATCTGGAACGCCATCTTGCCCCGCGCCCCGGTGTGGACTGGCCCCATGCCAGCGCGGTAATTGCCCATGACCGCGAATTGGCGGGAACGGGAATAACCACAGTGTTTGACGCGCTGCGCATAGGCTCGCTTTTGCGTGATGATGCGCGCGGGCGCGGGCGCTATGCCCGTGCGCTGGCCAGCGAGATATTGGAGATGCGCAGCCTTGCTGCGTTGAAAATCAGCCATTACCTGCATTTGCGCGCGGAAATCTGCTCTGAAACTCTGCCGGAAGAACTGGAAGAATTCGGCCCCGAAGATCGGATCGGGATTGTCAGCCTGATGGATCATACCCCCGGCCAGCGGCAATTTTCCAATCTTGACCAGTTGCGCACCTATCTGCGCGGCAAATATGGCCTGAGCGATCCGGAGTTTGAGGCCCATGTCGCCGCGCAGCAAGCCCTTGGAGCGCGCGTGCGCGCGGTGCATGAAAGCGCCACTGTCGCCGCCGCGCGCGCCTATGGTGCAACGCTTGCCAGTCATGATGATACCACGGCGGCGCAGGTTGCGGCCTCTGCCGCGCAAGGCGTCAGGCTTGCAGAGTTTCCCACCACGAAAGAGGCCGCCGATGCCTGCCACAGTGCCGGGATCGCGGTGATGATGGGCGCGCCCAACCTGATCCGTGGCGGCTCTCATTCCGGGAATGTGGCGGCAAGCGATCTGGCGGCGGCGGGGCGGCTGGATATCCTGTCATCCGATTATGTGCCTGCGGCGCTGTTGCAAGGCGCTGTCCGGCTGGGGCAGGCCTGTGGCGATCTGGCGCGCGGTTTTGCGACCGTCACCTCGGCCCCGGCGCAAGCGGCGGGCCTGACAGACCGGGGCGCGCTGCGCGAGGGGTTGCGCGCCGATCTTATCCGCGTGGCGCTGCCCGGCTCTGAGCCGATGTTGCAGGCCGTCTGGGTGCGTGGCGCGCGCGTCGCCTGATGGTGGGGCGGCGCATTACGGCTATTCGATTTGCGAAATATCACTGCGGGTTGCATTATGTGGCTTGGGCCGGGCTGCAAGCGAAGGGGTGCAACAGGTGGGCGATGGAAACAAGGCCGAAAAACGGCTGTTGAACGCAACAGTGGCGCTGGAAGGGCTGCGGGCCGAACGCGACTTCTTGCGCGCGCAGGTAAACTGGTTGCAGCGACAGTTGCAAAACGCAATCGAGCGCGCCGAACGCAGTGAAGACAGGCTGCATGAAGTGACCCTTAGAATGGCCGAACTCAGCCATGAGGCGATCACCGCCCCCACACGCAGCGGCGCAACTGAAGTTTTGATGGATGGCAAAAGCATCCTGCGGCTCAGCAATCCAATTTCGGGGCATCGGTGAAAAAGATATGTGATTGCTTTGCTGTACTAACGCCGCGTCCATGTGTTTGACAGCAGTCCATACCGCTCTAACCGACTTACGATCTTCTCGCCCCAAGGTTGTTTTACGAATTTTTTATCACGCCTTGTGTGAATCGGATAATCTTTCAGCGTTGCCCATCCATCAGCAGTTTCTGCTTGGGCGTTGGATGATGGATAGGTTTCGTTTACGGATATTTTTTCTAATCCGGCGAGCTTTGAAAGCACAGAAAAAACACTCTGGTCATGCCGGTGTTCTATAAATTCAGGTTCGTTGGGCGATGTTGACGGGGTATCATCCACGAGTGTGAAATCATGCCTGAATGTGGATAGCCAAGACTGAACAAAATCAATCGAATCGGCATTTTTTTTGAGGAATGAAAAGGTTGCGGCTATTTGTGAAGAGCCTGAGATATTTGCGTTATCTCTTACCGAAAAATAATCTAAAAGATCGCCCTTTGTCCATTGCTTTTCAGAGTTTGAAGCGCCAAGCTCTGTCGCCATAATGAAGTTGTTGGAGGACTGGAGTTGATCGATATATTCCTGAAATCTTTGCTTTCCGCCCAAATTCAAATGACACCCAACATCAAGATATAGAAGGATAGAGTCTTTCTCTATTTCTGCAAAGGTTTGTAGAATTACTTGTGGTTTCCATACCCAGTATCCAAACCCTCTGACATTTGGCTTAAGTTTTTCACTAAACTCTTTTCTGAAAGAAATATCCAACAAGCTTTCATCGAAAAATTTTATTGAATTAAAGCAACCAAAATCGGTTGCTTGGCGCAAAAGCCTGTTGCTGCTTTCTTGCAGGCGCGAATCTGCGAATGAACATAGATGTAATTTCACGGGTGTTGCCTCTAACGCGATAGGTAGAAGAAATCTGGTGGGTAGGTTTAAGCTAGTGATCGCTTTCTCTTGTCAGGAGATCAAGTGGTTTTGGCAAATCATATTTGTTTTGCAAGCTGGGCTTCGGGGCAATGCCCCTGGTGTCTTGATACTCAA
>JAIUNA010000112.1 GCA_022565265.1 Roseinatronobacter sp.
CAGATTTCCCCGCGTTTGTGAATGAACATCCCGCCTCCTCAAGCATGGCTTGTGTAGCAGAATGTGTAGCGAATTGGGTAGCGATTCAAGTGGCTGATCGTCCGCCATACGGGCAATTGCGCACCAACGCTATGTTATTGAAGGAAAATTTAATTTCCATCCAGAAATTAAGTGGCGGAGACGATGGGATTCGAACCCACGAGACCCTTCCGGGCCTACTCCCTTAGCAGGGGAGCGCCTTCGACCACTCGGCCACATCTCCGTTGGTGGGTTTACTGATCTCATCCAAGGGCCGCAAGGGGAAAATCGGGTAAACGGCCTTGCAGCGGGGAATTATCCGGGGGTACCCAGCTCATTTGCAGCGGCAATCTGGGCGAAATAAGCGCGCAGCAATTTGGCGCAGACTTGAACCTTTGGGCTGCGGTGCAAATCCACATGTGTGACCAGCCACAATGTGGATTGCCATTCTGGCCGTGCCGGGGTCAGAGCCTGCAGCCCTTCCGCAGCGCCTTGTGCCATCGGCAAAAACCCTATCCCGATCCCGGCCTTGATAGCCGCCACCCGCAAGGCGCAATCATTGCTGCACAAGGCGAAATCGGCGTTGAAACTGCGCAACCACAGATCATGGGGCGCGCGCGAGTCCGGGTCGGATGTGCCGACAAAGCGTTGGCGGCGCAGATGATCCTCATCGCCCGCGCGCATGTCATGGGCTTGCAGATACGCCGCGCTGGCATAAAGCGCTATGGGCAGTTCTCCCAGAGACTGCACCACATTGTCGGGTTCTTGCGGTTGTGGGCCAGCGCGCAGGGCAAGATGCGCCTCGCCATATTCAAGCCGCAAAATCCGCGCCTCGGTGCGCAGGCAGGGTTTGAGTTCCGGGTGCTGGGCAACCAGATCGGCCAGCACCGGCAGCAACAGAATGCTAAGTTCGGGGATGGTGGTGATGATAACCTGCCCCCGGACACCTTCTTGCATATTCTTCAGCCGCGTGGCGAGCTGCTCGAAGCGCTTTTCCGTCTCAGCCGCCGTTTCGAACAAGGCGCGCCCGGCCTCTGTCGGAGTGTAACCTTTCGCATGGCGCTGAAACAGGCGCACGCTGATCCTGTCTTCCAGCGCATCAATATGGCGGATTACTGTGGCATGGTGCACCCCCAAAGACGCCGCAGCCCCGCTGACGGTTCCTGCGCGGGCCACATGCAGGGCGGTACGCAATTCATCCCAGGGTTCCAGTGCCATGCACATTCCTTTCGCCTGTTCACTCCCGGATTATACCCGATGTCAAATCGGCATATTCTGCCGCCAGCGCGTCAATATCGTCATGCAGAGGAGCAAGGCGTGCGTCAAGGGCACGGGTTGCGCGCAGATATGCCGCCCCCTCCAGCCTTGGGCAACATGCGGCCAATACCCCCATTTCGGACAAATCCCCATTACAATGCAAGATCATATCACACCCCGCAGCCATCGCGGCAGTGGCGCGGCTGCCTATCGGGCCATCTAAAGCCTGCATGGAAATGTCATCTGTCATAAGCAGCACGTCAAAACCGATTTCATGACCGATCAATGCGATCATCTTGGCGGATTGCGTGGCTGGCGCGTCAGGATCAATCTGAGAAAAGACAAGATGCGCGGTCATCCCCAACGGCAAATCAGCCAAAGCGCGGAAGGCCGCGAAATCGGAAAGCCTCAATTCCTCGGCGGGCGTGTCGATCACAGGAAGGGCAAGATGGCTGTCCAGACTGGCGCGCCCATGGCCGGGAATATGCTTGAGCACCGGCAATACCCCCCCAGCCATCAGGCCCTCGGCCATGGCGCGCGCATGTGTGATGACGCTATCGCGATCTGTGCCATAGCAGCGGTTGCGCAAAACAGCATGCGTGTGCTCGGTCGCAATATCGGCAAGGGGTGCGCAATTTACGGAAATCCCACAAGCCAGAAGTTCGGCGGCAATCAGGCGGCCACGCAGATACATGGCGCGCACGGGGTCGCGCGCGGCAAGGCATTGATCCAGCGCCGGCGGCCAGCCGCGCCAATGCGGTGGGCGCAGGCGCTGCACCCTGCCCCCTTCCTGATCTATCAAAATGGGCAGATCGCGCCCTGTCGCGCTGCGCAAATCCTCTGTCAGTGCAAGAAGTTGGCTGGGAGTCTCAACATTGCGCGCAAACAGGACAGCGCCCCAAGGGTCAGCTTCGCGAAAGAAGGCCCTCTCAGCGGGCGTCAGGCGCAGACCCGCGCAGCCAAAGATCACAGCGCGCGGTGCCTGCCCGCTCATCGGATCAGCACAGGGATGCAATCGATCTGCTGATCCACCAGCGCGGCGCAGAAACGCCGGGCATCACGCTCGTCGCTGAACCCATGCGCGCGCAGACGATAAAAGACCGACCCACCACTATGCGCAGCCTCGATTACGCGGCCCCTGTCATCAAGCAGCGGCGAAAAGCGCTGACGCAGTTGATCCCAAGCCTGCCGCGCGCTGGCAGCATCATCATAAGCGCCAAGCTGCACAAGCCGCGTGCCGGGGCCGATTGTGGCTGGGTCAATGTCTATATCCTGCGTGCCACTTAGCCCCAAGGCAACCGAACTTGCCACAGATGCGGCAAGATCATCCAAAGCCAAGGCGCCGGGGGCGGCGATGGCGGGCGCGGCTGCAAGCTGTGGGCCGGGGCTACCACGGCGAGGGGCCGGGCGCGGCGAGGCAGCAACAGCGCGCGCAGTCGGATTGTTGATCCCCAAAGGCTCTGCCGGAAAACCAGGCATGTCAATGGCTTGCTGCAATGCCGCCAGAATGGGTTGCCCCTCTTGCGGCCCGCCAGCGAATTGCGGCGCGTCCACAAAGGGGGCCGGAACGTCATCCAGTTGCAATTCGGGCGCAGGCGGTGCAAGCACGATATCGCTTGGCACTGCCGCCTCTTGCGATCCGGCCAGTTGGGTGACTGCCAAGCCCTGATGTTCTGCCTGGCGGCCACCGGGTATTTCAGGAGCAACGCGCAACGGCCCTTCCAGCGCGCGCACGACAGGCACCCCGGCAACATCACGTTGCATCATCTGCCAGATCCAAGCGCCAGAGCCAAGAATAAGGGCGACCGAAAGCAAAGCTCCAGCAGATTGCATCAACGCATTCACCGACAGGCGCGGCCTTGGCTGTGCCTTTGGCTGTGCTTGCGCAGCGCCCTGCCCCGGATATCGCGCTGCAAAATGATCAGGATATTCGTCAGGATACTGGCCGGGATATGGGCTGGCATAGGACTCTGAATAGGGATCGCGATATGCGGCCTGTTGGGCAGGATAATCCGGCTCGGACATATGGCGCGGGGGCGGAGACGCGGCATGTCGAGGCTGCGCGGCAAGCCGAGGCTCCGCGCGCAACCCGGCACCCGAAGCAGGCGCTTGCACAGCAGCAAAACGCGCAGGCGCTGCACGCTGCATGCGGGGTTCCTGATAGCGATTCTCGGAGTATAGCGGTTCGGAATATTGCGGTTCGGAATAGAAGGCCTCGGAATAATGGGCCTCGGAAAGCGGGGGATCAGCGTAATCGTCTGCGCCGTATCGCTGTGCGGGAGTGTGGGCCGACGACCACCCCCCAGCGCGATCAGTTTGGCGCAGCACCGGCTCAAAGCGCTCTTGGCCCGGCGCAAGATAAGGCGAATTACTTGGCGATGCTGCCCGATGCGCCGGATGGCGCATACCGCCCATGGCTGAAAAGCCCCTGCTCTCGTTCATGCCAACCTCACTTGCGCCCCGTCGCATTACGCGAAAGGGCTTAATGTTTCAGTTTCTGGCAAGATGCCTGCTCGACACTGCCGAAATATGCCGCTGTTTCGCGACCTTGTTTTTAGTGTATAGCACATAATCTTGCGCCACACCATTTTTGCCAATCGCGACGCGCTTCAGCGCATTTCTTCAACCGGCGTGACACCCAAGATAGCAAGACCCGCAGAAATCGCAACGCCTGTGGCACGCACGAGCGCAAGTTTTGCTGCAGTTGTTGCCATATCGCCCTCCTGCACGAAGCGCAGCGCAGGCAGATCATTGCCACGGTTCCACAATCCATGGAATTCGGCGGCCAGTTCCGACAGATAGGCCGCAATGCGGTGCGGCTCTTGCGTGCGCGCGGCCAGTTCTACAATGCGCGGCCATTCGGCCAGCTTGCGCATCAAGCCAAGCTCGACCTCGTGATCCAACCGCGCCAGATCGGCGCGCGCCAAGGCGCTATCCGCCACATCCAGCCCCAGATCGCGCGCCTTGCGCAAAACCGACGCCACACGCGCATGGGCATATTGCACGTAAAAGACAGGGTTATCCTTGGATTGCTCCAAGACCTTGTCAAAATCGAAATCAAGGGCCGCATCATTTTTGCGCGTCAGCATCACAAAGCGCGTGACATCGGCCCCCACTTCTTCCACCACATCACGCAGGGTGACAAATGTCCCCGCGCGCTTGGACATCTTGAATGGCTCGCCATTCTTGTACAGTTTCACAAGCTGGATCAGCTTGATATCCAGTGGTACGCGCCCGGCAGACAGCGCCGAAACAGCCGCCTTCATCCGTTTGACATAGCCACCATGATCGGCGCCGAATATATCTATCAGAAAATCAAATTCGCGCTTTATCTTATTGTAATGATAGGCAATATCTGGCGCGAAATATGTCCAGCTGCCATCGGATTTCATGATTGGACGATCCACATCATCGCCATGTGCGGTAGAGCGGAACAGCGTTTGTTCGCGTGGCTCCCAGTCCTCTGGGGTCTTGCCCTTGGGCGGCTCCAGCACGCCTTGGTAAATCAGGCCCTGCCCGCGCAACTGTTCGATGGCCGCTTCAATCTCACCCGTGCCATAAAGCGCCTTTTCTGAAGCATAGACATCCATTGTCACGCCCAGCGCGGCCAGATCCTCGCGGATCATGCCCATCATCCGCGAGGTGGCGAAATTGCGCACGGCCTCCAGCCAGACGGATTCTGGCTGCTCCAGAAACTGCGCGCCAAATTCAGCTTTCAGCGCCTCGCCCACCTCGATCAGATACTCGCCGGGATACAGCCCCTCGGCAATTTCCGGCGACAGGCCATGCGCCTCGCGGTAGCGCTCATAGGCGGAACGCGCCAGAACATCCACCTGTGCGCCGCCATCATTGATGTAATATTCGCGCGTCACATCATAGCCAGCAAAGGCTAAAAGGTTGCACAGCGCATCCCCCACAACCGCGCCGCGTACATGGCCCACATGCATCGGCCCTGTGGGGTTGGCAGAGACGAATTCCACATTCACCCGCTGCCCCTGCCCCATATCCGAACGGCCAAAACCAATCCCTGTGCCCAGCGCCGTGGCAATGATCGCCTGCCAAACCACAGGCGCCAGCCGCAGGTTCAAAAAGCCCGGCCCTGCAACCTCTGCCGCGGCAATCCTTGGGTCTTGCTGCAACAGGGCGGCCAGCGCATCGGCAATCTCGCGTGGTTTCTGCCCGGCTGGCTTGGCCAGCACCATCGCGGCATTTGTGGCCATATCACCATGGGCAACATCGCGCGGCGGCTCTACCGCGACTTGCGCAAAATCAAGCCCCTCTGGCAAGGTGCCAGAGCGGCCCATCGCATCAAGGCACGAAATAACTAGCGTGCGAATATCGGAAAACAGGTTCATCGCGGCCGTCCTTTTTGGTGTTCCTGCCCTACGCCGCACATCGCTGCGCGTCAATGGCGCAGCCAGCATGCAACCCGGCAAAAACCGCATAAAAACGGGTTTTCACAGCACCTTTCGCGGCAGGCATGTAACCATGACAGCCCGCCTCTCTCCCCCGGCGCGCAGATATCAGCGCTGTATGCTGCGCTGGTTGCCCGCGCCCCGCACAATCACACGCTGCACGCCACCAAGCCGGGCTGTAGGTATCTTTACGCCCGCTGTCACTGTGCGCGACACTTCGGTAGAAACCGGGGTGGCTGTGCGCGGCGCGGCAAGCACGAACTCATAGACCAATGCACCATTCACAGGACGCCCCTGATTGACAGGGCGCAATTCTGCGTCCCACCAGCCCTGTGTCTGGGTTACGCCAGAGGCGCGCAAGAGTGCACCACCTGTGGTGGGGATCAGCTCCATCTCGGTCACAACAGGAACAAGGGCGCGGCGATCTATCTCTGTCGCCCATCCGCCACTCGGCGCAAGCGTTTCGGTGCTTTCGCGGCCAAACCAGTTCATCGGGTTGAGCCGCGAGTCCCGCACAGAGCCACAGGCCCCAAGCGCCAGCACAACGGCAAGGGCGGCTATCAGCGGCTTTTGCATAGCGGTTCCTCTCAGCTTGTCTTTCATGCGCGTGACACTGGGTTAGCGCAATATCACGGCTTTGAAAAGTGCCCAAGGCCGCGCGCGCGCGGGAAGCTTGGCACAATGACCCAAATCCGTGCGAAAGGCTGGACGTTGCGGGGTATAACGCTTAGCTCTACCCCCCAAGACACCAGAAACCAGAGACAGGCAGAGCATGGCCACACAAGCCTTCGAAGATATCGCAGAAACTTTCGAATTCCTTGATGACTGGGAAGATCGCTACCGCCATGTCATCGAACTTGGGCGCGCCATGCCGCAGATGGACGCAGCGCTGAAAACCCCGGCCACAAAGGTGGAAGGCTGCGCAAGCCAAGTCTGGATACAGCCAATTCTGGACGGTGAAGGCCCGCAAGCGCGGTTTGATTTTTACGGTGACAGCGATGCCATGATCGTACGCGGGCTGATCGCGGTGCTGCATGCGCTTTATGCCGGGCAGAGCATTTCTGACGTCACACGCATAGATGCCATGGCAGAACTGGCGCGGCTGGGGCTGGACGAGCACCTGTCATCGCAGCGCTCGAACGGATTGCGCGCAATGGTGGCGCGGATTCAATCTGTCGCGGCACAGGCGGCGGCCTCTTAGCGCCAGCACGCTGCGCCTGCGCCGTTTTGGGGCCGCAACAAGGTGCATGGCTTGCACAGCCGCCCGGTTTGCGGCATGTCGAAGCAAATTACTGCACAGGGGTAAAAGATGAGCCGGGCATTCGTATTTCCAGGGCAAGGGGCGCAAACCATCGGTATGGGGTTGGAATTGGCGCAAGCCTATCCTGCCGCAAAGGCCGTGTTTGACGAGGTGGACGCCGCCCTTGGCGAGCCGCTTTCGCGCCTGATCTGGGAAGGCGATATTGCCGAATTGACCCTGACAGCAAACGCGCAACCTGCGTTGATGGCCACATCATTGGCCGTCTTGCGCGCACTGGAGGCCGAGGGCGTGGCGCTGTCCGAGACGCAATACGTGGCCGGGCATTCGCTGGGGGAGTATTCTGCCCTTGCAGCGGCCGGCGCCTTGGGCATTGCCGATGCCGCGCGCCTGTTGCGCATTCGCGGGCGAGCGATGCAAGACGCCGTGCCCGTCGGTGTGGGGGCGATGGCTGCACTGCTGGGGCTGGATTTCGCCACTGTATCCGAGGTCGCGCAAGAGGCCGCACAGGGCGAGATCTGTCAGGCGGCCAATGATAACGACCCGGCACAAGTGGTGGTATCGGGCCATAAGGCGGCCGTGGAACGCGCGGTCGAAATTGCGAAAGCCCGCGGCGCGAAACGCGCAGTCTTGCTGCCTGTCTCCGCCCCTTTCCATTGCGCGCTGATGCAACCGGCTGCCGAAGTGATGGCCGCCGCCCTTGCAGAGGTGACATTGCATGCCCCGCGCGTGCCACTTGTGGCCAATGTTCGCGCAGAGGCCGTGCAAGACCCCGATATGATCCGTCACTTGCTGATAGAACAGGTGACAGGTGCGGTGCGCTGGCGCGAATCCATCAGCTGGATGGCTGGTGCGGGTGTGTCAGAATTCTGGGAGATCGGCGCAGGCAAGGCTTTGTCGGGCATGATCAAACGCATCAGCAAAGACGCCACAACACGCAACTTTGCCACCCCTGCCGATATCACGGCGCTTTAGGCTCAAGCCACCTCTGCCTTCTTGGCCAAACAGTAAAATTGCGCTTTGGCGAAAAAACACCCCGCCAAAGTGCACCGTGGCACCGGGACAAACGCGCCAATGGATGATTGCGGCGCGCTGTGCGTGACAACGGCCCCTCAACAGCGCGAGTTATTGCTTTGCAATGAGGTTCGGGTGGAAAAACCTGTTCCCAATGCCGGGATGTGCTTCACGGGATGATGCGGGAGTATTTCACCCCGGCCAAAGAGGCCCCGGCGAGGATACCAGATTGCCCGAAGACAACTGCAATCACTGGCGCGAACTGGGTGGTTGTCTCGGTTCCCAGTGATCCTCCCTGCGTGGGGGTTGCATAGCGCATATCCGCACTGACAGCCCAGCCGGGTGAAA
Source organism: Roseinatronobacter sp. (assembly GCA_022565265.1). Taxonomy (GTDB): domain Bacteria; phylum Pseudomonadota; class Alphaproteobacteria; order Rhodobacterales; family Rhodobacteraceae; genus Roseinatronobacter. Next base: position 8,311 of record JAIUNA010000112.1, read on the forward strand.
ACCGGAAGTCAGACAAGGCCTGCTCTGTCATGAAAAATAATGCATGGGCGTATTGCTGCGCCCCGGCCTGCAAGCCGAAACTCGCGCGCGTGGCAGAGTAGTAATCCACCGTCATGTCATTGATCCGCAATGCACCGCGCCCGTAAGAGCCGCCGACAAACAGCCCCGCCTCTGTCACGACCGGAATATACAATACGCCACGCGCATTTGCAAAAAGGTCATTCAAGGACGGATAGGTGTTGCGCAGGTAATCACGCGCGACATCCACGCGCGCATCCAGTCGCGCCGCACCATCGCCTCCAACGGGATTGCCGCAGGCTGCAAGCGCAGATGTTGCGCCCAAGCCCAGAAGAATGCCTCTGCGGGAAAACTCTGTCATCTTACTACCCTCTGCTCGATCCTGATTTTTCAGGCTTATACTGCGCACCTAAAGCGCGACACTGGTTGAGTGCAAGATCATACAGGAATTTGCCTGATTGTCATCAACCGAGGCAGGGCGCGCATATTTTTGCGCAAGGGCTTGCGCATCGGGACACCTGCCACCGCGCCCAGAGCGCCTTTGCGCCGTCAGCTTCCAAGCGTTCCGCGCTGTGCGCCCGGCCCGCCCGGTTCCAGCATATGGCGGGTCAGCGCGATGGCGGCTTGCAATTCCTGCATCGTTTTCGCCGCATCAATCTGCTCCAATAGATACAGGGCTATGTCATCTGAGAGATCAAGCTTCAGCTGCACTATACTGCCCCCTCCGGCGCGCATTGCGCAGACATGAGCGTCATCAGCAAAGAGCGCCCCCTCAAGGCCGGAAATGGCCCGCAGATGGGCAATCTGCGCGTCTGTACAAGCCAACAGTGCGACCAGAGTTTGCGTCTCGCAGGGGTGCGCGGTTGCCCCAAGGCAGTCAAAAGGCACAATCCCCGCCTGCTGAAAAATATCCCGCAACTGCGGCGTTATCACAGTGATGATATCCTCTACACCGCTGTCGCGCGCGTATTCCAGCAAAGCGACAGTTATCGCGGATATCGCCCCGACAACACTGCCCGCTCCTTGCCCTGAAGCATCCAGTCGCGCGGTATCCACGCAAAAACAAGTCGCCTCCCATAGTGTCGCCGTACGCAAAGGCGGCTCCCCCTGCAAAAGATCATAGCACAGATCCGCCAGCACATGCGGCCCGGTCGTTTGCAAGACGCGCACGCAGGATATCACGCGACACGCCTCATCAAGCCCAACAATATAGGCAGGATCAAGACGATCAAAATCATCCGGCACATCCCCCCCTTGCACCGCATCCACCGCGCCTGACGCCCCCACAGATTGGCTTGCGCGCAAAAGGAACATCTCGTTCAGAATCTCGCTATGTTGGTGCTTATTAAACGAATCAATCAAGACAATCATCTGCCCCCTCCCGTCGCGTTGAATGAGGGCAGTATTAACCACGTTTTCAAATCGCGCTACTGTGGGAAACCCGTAGAACAAAGCACACTGGCCCGCGAGACCCGGCGTCACCCATCGCTGCCCCCCCGCGGTACGCTGGGGGTTGCAGCGGGGAGGCCGCGGCCGCCCCAAGTCATCAGGGCCGGCGAGCCGGGACTAGGGTCGGG
>JAIUNA010000113.1 GCA_022565265.1 Roseinatronobacter sp.
CTGCCTGTTGTGGGCAATGACCAGAAAGCGGCAGGCAAGATCACCGATATGTGGGTGGATGTGCCAGAACAACTGGTGCGCTATCTGGAAGCTACGCTGGAGGATGGCACCAAGCGCCTGATCCCGATGCAGATGGTGCGGATCAAATCCAACATGGTCTATGTCAATTCGATCGACTCGGCCTCGTTCATCGATGCGCCCCTTATCGCCAGCGATGCGCAAATCACCAAGCTGGAAGAAGAGAAAGTCTCTGGCTTCTATGCGGGTGGCTATCTCTATCGCAGTGAAAAGCGCGTCACCCCTGCCACCAAACTGGGAATACTGATGGGCATGCTCTCGAAGCCCGCCTGACCCACCCTTTGACGACATAAAAAAATAAGGAACCGGCCCATGTCACACGATGATTTCGCCTTTGAACCTGTGAAGGGGTTGCCAGAACGGCCCCCGGAACACGAACGCATCCTGTGGCAGGGCCGGCCCGATACCTGGGCCTTGGCGCGCGAAGCCTATAAGATAAACTGGATCACTGGCTATTTTGCAGTGATCATCGGCTGGCGGGCCTCTATGGGCGCGCTGGATGGGGGCGCGGCCGGGGCTTTTGCCTTTGGCCTGCCCTATGCGCTGCTATGGGCGGCGGCGATGGTGGTGGTGTTGCTGCTGGCCTTTGTTGCTGCGCGCAGCACTGTCTATACCATCACCACCGCGCGGGTGGCCATGCGCATTGGTGCGGCACTTACAGTCACGCTGAAGCTGCCCTTCCGCCAGATTGCCAATGCTGATCTGAAGCTGCGCAACGATGGCAGTGGCACAATCGCACTGGAAACATTGGGCGAGACGAAATTCTCCTATCTGATCCTCTGGCCCCATGCCCGCCCCGGCCATGTGCGGGTGACAAACCCCGCGCTGCGCTGCATCCCAGAGGCCGCGAAAATTGCAGCCCTGCTGGCAGAGGCCGCCGAGGCGCGCATCTCCCAGCCCGTGATTGAACGCAAGACCAGTGCCACCGCTCCTGCCGGTGATCTGGTTGCAGCCGAATGAGGGCCGTTATGACCACAGACCCAAATATGCAAAAACCCTTCCAACCCGGTTTCAAGCGGGCCGATAACAACGATATGATCCCCGCCGTTCTGGTGCGGGCCATGTTCGGGCTGGCCGCAATCTCGCTTGCGCTGGTGGCATTTGCCAGTTTCACCGGGCGCGAACGTGCTGCCATCCCGCCCCCCGCGCCTGTGGTGCAAAGCTGGTCTATCCGGCTGGTGGGCAATGATGCGCAATCCGTCACAGTGCTGGATGCAGGCGGCAACCTGATCGCTGACATGGATCATGGCGGCTTTGTCACTGTCATCCAAAATGGGCTGATGACAATGCGCCGCCGCCACGGGATTGATCCGACATTGCCGCTGGATATCGTCCAGTTTGAAAACGGGCGGCTGGCCGCGATTGACCCGCTTACAGATTACCGCGTCGAGCTGACACAGTTCGGCCGCGACAACCAGGCCGCATTCGAGCGGCTGCTTGCTGAAGTCCCGCAATAAGCGGGACAGGCAAAGACCAAAGAAACCAAAAAAGGGAAAACAAAATGTCACTCTTCTCTCGAAAGGTCGAACAGGTGCCCTGCACTGTCGAAGTGTCGCACCGCTTTGAAGCACTTCATGCCCATGTCCGGTTCAATGATGGCTCTGTCGTGCATCCCGGCGATGAGGTGCAGGTGCAAGGCCCGCCCGTGCTGGCCGCATGGGGCGAATTGATCATAGAGGATCGCATTGCCACCATCACCCGCGCCACCGCGCTGGAGCGTCTCTGGACACGGCTGACAGGCGATTTCGAATTCATGGAACTCTGTGAATTCTCTTTCTCAGAGGAGATGAGCGTATGAACATGCACGCAACCACCCATGACGAACTTCATGCCGAAATGTCGGACAAGTTTGACACCGACGCAATGGCGCAGGAATCCACCCTGCTGAACCCGCGCTTCTACACCACAGCTTTCGACGAGCTTGACCGGATTGACGTCACACCCGTGCGCGCAGAATGGGACAAGCTGATCGGCCAGATGAAATCCGACCCCAACAAAGGCCATTTCAAGAAAAATGCCGATTGGGACAAGGTGGATTGGGAGGGGATGGAGCCGAAACTCAAGCGCGAGTTCATTGATTTTCTGGTGTCCAGTTGCACTGCCGAATTTTCGGGCTGCGTGCTGTATAAAGAAATGAAGCGCCGCGGCAAAAACCCCGATATTTGCGAGCTGTTCAACTACATGGCGCGCGACGAGGCCCGGCATGCAGGGTTCATCAATGATGCGCTGCGCGAGGCGGGTGTTGCCGTCAATCTGGGCTTTTTGACCAAGGCCAAGAAATACACCTATTTCCGGCCCAAATTCATCTATTACGCCACATACCTTTCGGAAAAGATCGGGTATGCGCGCTATATCACCATTTATCGGCATCTGGAGGCGAACCCGGAGCAGCGCTTTCACCCGATTTTCAAATGGTTCAAGGAATGGTGCAATGATGAATTCAGCCATGGCGAGGCGTTCGCCCTGCTGATGCGCACCGACCCGAAACTGACAGAGAGTTTTGCAAACAAGCTGTGGATCCGGTTTTTTCTGACGGCTGTCTATTCCACCATGTATGTGCGTGACCATGCGCGCCCCGCCTTCCACGAAGCACTGGGGGTGGATATCGACTGGTATGACCAAGAGGTGTTTCGCAAAACCTCTGAAATCGCCAAGCAGGTGTTCCCGATGGAACTGGATATCGACCACCCGCGCTGGATGCCCAACCTCAAGCGCATGGAACGCGCCTTCCGCAAGATAGAAGCAGGCGCAAAGCAAGGCGGGGTTGCAGGGCAGATTGCGAAATTCGCAGCCGGGGCACAGGCGGCCTGGGCCTTCGTGGCGCTTTACACCATTCCGGTCAAGAAAAGCACGCCCCCCGTTTCCGTACGTCTGGAACCAGCTTACTGATAGTGTGGGGTGCGTGCGCAGGCACGCTCCCCACCTCTGCCACAGGAGAGACCGCCCATGTTCGAAACCCCCTGGATCGCTGCTCTTGCTGCGCTCTTCCTGTGGTGGTTTGCCACGGGGATATTGCTGTGGCGGGTGCATGCGGCAGATCGGGGCGGGCCAGACCAACACGCGTGGTCGGTGATTTTGTCTTTGCCCCTATTTGCGGCCGGGGCGTTGGGCGTGCATGCCACCCTGGCCGATGACAGCGCACAGGGCGTATGGTTTGCGTTTCTCTCGGCCCTGGCGCTGTGGGCCTGGGTGGAACTGGCCTTTTTGTCGGGCGTTGTGACCGGCCCCAATACCCGCCCCTGCCCGACAGGGCTGGGGCCAAGCGCGCGGTTCTGGGCGGCGTTCCGCACTGTTGCCTGGCATGAATTCCTGCTTGCGGGGGTGCTGGTGGTGCTGATTCTGGCCTGTATCGGAGCGGCAAATACCTTTGCCCTCTGGACATTCCTTGTGCTGTTCGCGGCGCGAATTTCGGCCAAGCTGAACCTGTTTCTGGGTGTGCCGCGTATCAATACCGATTTTCTGCCCAAACCAGTGGCGCATCTGTCCAGCTATTTCCGCCAAGGCCCTGTCAGCGGGTTTTTCCCGCTTTCTGTCACGCTGCTGGCGCTGGCTGTGGGCTGTTTTCTGGAACGGCTGTGGCGGGCGCATCAGGCCGCCGATCAGGGCGCGATCATCGGTTTTACACTTCTTTCCATGCTCACCGCGCTGGCGCTTCTGGAACATTGGTTCATGGTCTGGCGCGTGCGTGATGACAAACTTTGGCGCTGGATGATCCCTGCGCCCAACACCACAAAACGAAAAACATGACCGAGGGGATCCTAATGGACTTTGACACCCATTTCAAAACCGCACTCGATACGCTGAAATCCGAGGGCAATTATCGCGTCTTTGCCGAGGTAGAGCGTCAATGTGGCAGCTTTCCCAAAGTCAAGCATTTTGCAGGCCCCGATGTGCAGGAAGTGACTGTCTGGTGTTCGACTGATTATCTGGGCATGGGCCATCATCCCGATGTGGTGGACAGCATGGTGCGCGCGGTTCAAGCCTGCGGCACAGGCGCAGGCGGCACGCGCAACATATCGGGCAATAACCACCTGCACCGCATTCTGGAAGAGGAACTGGCCGATCTGCATGGCAAGGAATCGGCACTTCTGTTCACATCTGGTTATGTGTCCAACTGGGCGGCGCTGTCCACTTTGGGCGCGCGCATTCCCAATGCCGTAATCCTGTCGGACGAGAAGAACCATGCCAGCATGATTGAAGGCATCCGCCATTCCCGCGCCGACAAAGTGCTGTGGAGGCATAACGACTGGCGCGATCTTGACCGCAAGCTGAAGGCCGTGGGCGACAGGCCCAAGATTGTGGCCTTTGAATCTGTCTATTCCATGGAGGGCGATATCTGCCCCATGCGCGAGATTGTGGAAGTGGCCGAAGCCCATGGCGCGCTGACCTATCTGGACGAAGTGCATGCCGTCGGCATGTATGGCGCCCGCGGTGGCGGCATTTCAGAAGCGCGCGGGCTGGCCGACCGGATTTCGCTGATCGAAGGCACATTGGGGAAGGCTTTTGGCGTTGTTGGCGGCTATATCACCGGGTCAAGCAGCTTGTGCGATTTCATCCGCTCTTTCGCCTCTGGCTTTATCTTCACAACCGCGCTGCCCCCGGCAGTTGCCGCAGCGGCCACGGCCTCTATCCGGCATCTGAAGCAATCCGACAGCGAACGCATGGCCCAGCGCGACCGCGTGGCACGGTTGCGTGCACGGCTGGATGCGCAGGGTATTCCCCATATGGCGAATGAAAGCCATATCATCCCCGTCATGATCGGCGATCCGGTTAAATGCCGGATGATTTCGGACATCCTGATGCGCGAGTGGGGGGTATATGTGCAGCCCATCAATTACCCCACAGTTCCCAAGGGCACAGAGCGGTTGCGCATTACGCCGGGGCCGCTGCATTCAGATGCGGATATTGATCATCTGGTGAATGCACTTGCCGCGCTCTGGAAGCAATGCGCGATTGCGCATGCTGTTGCGTGAGAACGCTTGACATGATCCGTGAAAATCACACATCAACGCAAATCTGGTAATCACCGGGAGGTAACAGGACATGTCTTTCAAATTCGGCGCGGCTGCGGCTGCACTGACACTAACCTTCGCATCAATGCCCGCATATGCAGGCGATGCCGAAGCTGGCGCAGCGGCGTTTCAAAGCCAGTGCCAGAACTGCCATAATGTGACCAATGAAGCAGGCGAAGTTCTGGCCGGGCGTCCGAATGTACGCACTGGCCCCAACCTCTACGGCGTGATTGGCCGTCAGGCTGGCACAGAGGATTTCCGCTATGGCGCATCGCTCGTGGAAGCAGGCGCAGCGGGGCTGGTTTGGGATGAAGCAGAGATGGTGACATATCTGCTCGATCCGAACACCTATCTGCGGGATAAGCTGGGCAGCAACCGCGCGCGCAGCCAGATGTCATTCCGCGTGCGCGATGAAGCGACAGCGCTGGATATCATCGCTTTCCTTGCACAGTTCAGCACTGTTGATGAGGAAGAAGAGGGCGAAGCCAGCGGCAGCTAATCCGCGCGCTTTTGTCAGCGACTATAATGCCCGGCATGGCCCTTGCGGTTATGCCGGGTTTTCTTTTGGTGACAAGACAGGCGCGCGGGCGGCCTGCCCCAGCTCTGCCCTGACATGGCACTGTCACGGCCTTGACATCGCGCGCACCGCTCCTGTAGCGCTCTTTCGAGGATTTATGTCTCGAAAGATTATCCGCTATGCGTATGCCCTGCACTGCCCTGTCCTGCCTGCAAGCGGGGCGAAACCATGGCCGCTGACAAAATCATCCTTATCCCTGCGCGCTATGCCTCCAGCCGCTATCCGGGCAAGCCGCTGGTGGCATTGCGCGGTGCGCGCGGCAAAAGCCAAACGCTGATAGAGCGAAGCTGGCGCGCGGCCTGCGCGGTTGCAGGTGTGGATGCCGTATATGTGGCCACGGATGACAGCCGCATTGCCGATACCGCCGCAGGCTTTGGCGCTGCCGTGGTGATGACCGACAGCGCCTGTGCCAATGGCACAGAGCGCTGTGCCGATGCGCTGGCGCGCTTGGGCATTGCACCGCGCGTGGTTGTCAATCTGCAAGGCGATGCGCCCCTGACCCCGGCATGGTTTGTCACCGCACTGATTGCCGCCATTGAACGCGGCGCACAGATGGCAACCCCGGTACTGCGCCTTACCCCGCAAACCCATGCGCTGTTCATGCAAGACCGTCTTGCCGGGCGCGTGGGGGGCACAACGGCTGTCATGGCCGCAGATGGCACGGCGCTGTACTTTTCCAAGGAGGTGCTGCCGCATACCGGGCGCAGCTATGGCGCGCATGAGGTCGTGCCCGCTTTTCACCATGTGGGCGTCTATGCCTATGCGCCCACGGCCTTGGCCCGCTATATGGCGCTGGGGCCGTGTGATCTGGAAATGCTGGAAGGGTTGGAGCAGTTGCGCTTTCTCTATCATGGCCTGCCCGTCACCTGTATAGAGGTGGACGCGCGAGGCCGCGAGTTCTGGGAAGTGAACACCCCCGCAGATGTGGCCCGGATCGAGGCCATTCTGGCGCGAGAGGGGATTGAATGACAGTGCGGATTGGCCAGATAGAGATTGGCAATACCCTGCCCTTCGCGCTTATCTCTGGCCCCTGCCAGTTGGAAAGCCTTGATCACGCGCGCCAGATTGCAGGCAGTCTGGCCGAAACCTGCGCAGGGCTGGGAATACCCTTCATTTTCAAGGCCAGCTATGACAAGGCCAATCGCACCAGCCTGAAGGGCGCACGCGGCCCCGGTTTGGCCGCAGGGCTGGAAATTCTGGCGCAGATACGGGCGGAATTTGGCTGCCCGGTGCTGACAGATGTGCACAGCGTGGAAGACTGCGCGCCAGTTGCCGAGATTTGCGATGTGCTGCAAATTCCGGCCTTCCTGTGCCGCCAGACAGATTTGCTGCTGGCCGCAGCGGCCACCGGGCGGGCGATCCAGATCAAGAAAGGGCAGTTTCTGGCCCCTTGGGATATGGGCCATGTTGCCGCCAAAGTGGCAGATCAGGGCAACACGCGCATCTTGCTCTGCGAACGGGGCACATGTTTTGGCTATAATGCGCTGGTTTCCGATTTCCGCGCCCTGCCAATCATGGCGGGGTTTGGCTATCCGGTGATCTTTGATGCCACCCATTCGGTGCAACAGCCCGGCGGGCAGGGCCAAAGCACTGGGGGGCAGCGCGAATTTGTGGCGCCCTTGGCACGCGCAGCGCTGGCTGTGGGCTGCGCCGGGCTGTTCATCGAAACACATCAAACCCCGGAAACCGCCCCCTCGGACGGGCCGAATATGGTTCCTCTTGCGCAGATGCCCGCCCTTCTGGCACAGTTGCAGCGCTTTGACAGGCTGGCGAAATCCGACAGCCTGCCCTAAGCAAAACCGCTGTCAGCTTTGCTGCCCGCGCGCGATACGCAGATAGGCCCCAAGCCGCTGCGCGCCCTGCGGACGCAAACGCGCGATAAGGCGGCGCGAGGAATGATGCGGCGCAGAGGCGCGCGCGATCTTCAAGAACTGGTGCAGCGCGTTCGAATGTGGGCGCTGTGGGCTGTCAATCAGATGCCGGGTCATATCTTTCCCTCCTGTTGCAGAGAAAACATCATAGCATATAGCCGCGCAGGGGCCAAAGCCCAAGGCGCGGTCTTGACGCCCCTGTGATCAGGCTCTAGCCAGTGCTGCGACCAGCGAAAGGAAATTCAATGAGCAACCCTTCCCTGCTAATTCTGCCCGGTGACGGTATCGGCCCCGAAGTCATGGCCGAAGTGCGCAAGATTATCGATTGGTTTGGCGCAAAGCGCGGCCTTGTTTTTGATGTCAGTGAAGATCTGGTAGGCGGCGCGGCCTATGACGCGCATGGAACGCCCCTTCATGATGACACAATGGCCAAGGCGCAGGCAGTGGATGCGGTGCTTCTGGGCGCTGTGGGTGGGCCGAAATACGATGTGCTGGATTTCAGCGTCAAGCCAGAGCGCGGCCTTCTGCGCCTGCGCAAAGAGATGGATCTGTTTTCCAACCTGCGCCCGGCACAATGCTTTGATGCGCTGGCCGATTTCTCGTCTTTGAAAAAGGATGTTGTGGCCGGTCTGGATATCATGATCGTGCGCGAACTGACATCCGGGGTATATTTCGGAGAGCCGCGCGGCATTTTCAAAGAGGGCAATGAGCGCGTGGGCATCAATACCCAGCGCTACACCGAATCCGAGATTGCGCGCGTGGCGCGTTCGGCTTTTGAACTGGCGATGCGCCGGGGCAAGAAGCTGTGCTCCATGGAAAAAGCCAATGTGATGGAATCGGGCATTTTGTGGCGCGAGGTCGTGACAGAAGTGGGCCGCGAATACCCCGAAGTTGACCTCAGCCATATGTATGCCGATGCAGGCGCCATGCAGCTTACCCGCTGGCCAAAACAGTTTGACGTGATCGTGACAGATAACCTGTTTGGCGATCTTTTGTCCGATCTGGCGGCGATGCTGACAGGCAGCCTTGGGATGCTGCCCTCTGCCAGCCTTGGCGCGCCTATGGAGAATGGCCGGCCCAAGGCACTGTATGAGCCAGTGCATGGCTCTGCCCCCGATATCGCAGGGCAAGGCAAGGCCAACCCGATCGCCTGTATCCTCAGCTTTGCCATGGCGCTGCGCTACAGCTTTGATCAGGGGGCAGAGGCCGCGCGGCTGGAAGCGGCGGTTGAAAAAGTGCTGGCCGATGGTGTGCGCACGGCCGATCTGATGGGGCCGGATGGCGGTGTGCCTGTTTCGACCACCGAGATGGGCGATGCCGTTCTGGCTGCATTGGACGCAAGCCTCTGAGGCAACGCATAGCGCAACCGGGCGTTGCGCGCAGCCGCAAGCGCAGATCAAGCCCCGGCCAAAGTGCCGGGGCTTTTTCTGTAGCGCCTCAGACCTGGCCGGAAACGGCAGAAAACTTTATTGTATACCATTGTGCACTGTTTACCTTTGTGCCAAATTCGCCTATGGTGCGCGCAGTTTCAAAGGGGCCTCACGCATGACCGACAAGACCATTCCCGACATCATCTATACCAAGGTTGACGAAGCGCCTGAATTGGCTTCCGCCTCGTTCCTGCCGATCATCCAAAGCTTTGCCGCCGCGGCCGGTGTGTCTGTCGGCACGCGCGATATTTCGCTGGCAGGGCGGATCATTGCAGCCTTTCCCGAATTCCTGCGCGAGGATCAGCGCATCACGGATGATCTGGCCGAATTGGGCGAATTGGTCAAAACGCCAGAGGCGAATGTGATCAAGCTGCCCAATATCTCGGCCTCTGGGCCGCAGCTATTGGCCGCGATCCGCGAACTGCAGGGCCAGGGCTACGCCCTGCCCGATTACCCCGAAGCCCCCGCTACAGAGGCCGAAAAACAAATTCGCGCGCGCTATGATGCGATCAAAGGCTCTGCCGTGCACCCGGTCTTGCGCGAAGGCAATTCCGACCGCCGCGCAGCAGGCGCAGTAAAACGCTTCGCCCAAGCCAACCCGCACAGCATGGGCACATGGACAGCCGACAGCAAGACCGAAGTGTCCTCCATGCCCGGTGCGGATTTCTTCTCGAACGAGAAATCGGCACGGCTGGACAGCGCCGCGACTGCCAAAATTGTGCTCTTTGGCGCAGATGGAACAGAGACCGTGCTGAAAGCGGGCGTGTCTTACCCTGCGGGAACAGTGGTTGATGCAACCTATCTTTCTGCCAAAGCGCTGAGCGCGTTTCTGGACAGCGAAATCGCGCGTACCAAAGACAAGGGCACGCTGTTTTCGCTGCATATGAAAGCCACGATGATGAAGGTGTC
>JAIUNA010000114.1 GCA_022565265.1 Roseinatronobacter sp.
ATCGGCGGTATCGTTTGCGACCGTGCTTTAGGGCTGCGGATGAAAGTGATCGCCTATGATCCTTTCCTGTCGGAAGAGCGCGCGACGAAACTGGGCGTTACCAAGGTGGAACTGGATGAATTGCTGGCGCGCGCCGATTTTATCACACTGCATGTGCCGCTGACAGACAAGACCCACAACATCCTGTCGGCCGAGAATATCGCCAAGACAAAACCGGGCGTGCGGATCATCAATTGCGCGCGGGGCGGGCTGATTGACGAGGCCGCTTTGGCCGAGGCGCTGAAATCGGGCCATGTGGCCGGTGCGGGCCTTGATGTCTTTGAAGTGGAACCTGCAACCGACAGCCCGCTTTTTGGCCTGCCCAATGTGGTCTGCACCCCGCATCTGGGTGCCTCTACCACAGAGGCGCAAGAGAATGTGGCCCTGCAAGTGGCCGAACAGATGGCCGATTACCTGCTGACAGGGGCCGTGCAAAACGCGCTCAACATGCCCTCTGTCACCGCAGAGGAAGCGCGCGTCATGGGGCCGTGGCTGAAACTGGCGGCCCATCTGGGCGCGTTTGCGGGCCAGCTGACAGATGAGCCGATCAAGGCCATCAACATCCTCTATGATGGCAAAGTGGCAGAGATGAACCTTGACGCGCTGGGCTGTGGCGCGATTGCGGGCATAATGAAAGCCACCAATCCCGATGTGAACATGGTATCGGCCCCGATTGTGGCCAAAGAACGCGGCGTGCAAATCTCGCGCACCACACAGGCGAAATCGGGCGTGTTTGATGCCTATATCAAACTGACAGTTGTGACAGACACGCGCGAGCGTTCCATTGCGGGCACTGTGTTTTCTGATGGCAAGCCGCGCTTCATCCAGATCAAGGGCATTACCATTGATGCCGAGGTGGGCGCGCATATGCTTTACACCACAAACCGCGATGTTCCCGGCATTATCGGCACGCTGGGCCAGACGATGGGTGAAAATGGCGTGAATATCGCCAACTTTACCCTTGGCCGTTCCGAGGCGGGCAAGGATGCGATTGCGATTCTCTATCTGGATGGCCCTGTGCCCGAACCCGTGCTGGCCAAGCTGCGCGCAACAGGGCTGTTCCAGCAGGTGCGCCCACTCGTCTTTGATGGGGCCTGATATTGGGCTGGCCCCGGTTTGAAACCGGGGCCAGCGGCGGCAATCTGCCAAGGGAGAGCGATATGCGCAGCTATGCGATTGGCGATATCCACGGCCAATTGGGCCTGTTGCAGCAGGCCCATCGTTGGATTGAAGCAGACCGCAAGCGCTGCAAAGACCCGGATGCCCCTGGGGGGGATCTGGGCGATCTGGTGGAGCGCGGGCCAGATAGTGCAGGCGTTATCCGCTTTTTGCGCGAAGGCATGGCTGGCGGTGCGCCTTGGGAAGTGCTGAAAGGCAACCATGACAGGCTGTTTGAGAAATTCCTCAGCGCGCCCGACTGGCAAGACCCCAATTTGCGCGCAGGTTTCACCTATCTGCACCCGCTCATTGGCGGGGCGGAAACACTGATGTCTTACGGATTATACCGGCAGACAGCGTTTCATTTGGAACGCGCGCGCGCGCAGGCACGCGATGCCGTGCCCCCTGAGGATATCGACTTTCTGCGCGACCGCCCACTGACGGCCCAGATTGGCCATGCCTTCTATGTACATGCGGGCATTCGCCCCGGCGTGCCCCTTGCCCAGCAGCAAGAGCAAGATCTGGTCTGGATACGCGACCCGTTCCTGATGGATAGCCGCGATCATGGGCCGCTGATCATTCACGGCCACACAGCCATTCCCCGCCCGCTGCATTACCGCAACCGCGTGAATATTGACAGCCGCGCGGGCTATGGCGGGCCATTAACGGCAATTGTGGTGGAGGGGCGCGAGGTGTCGATCCTGTCAGAGGCAGGGCGCGAAAGACTGTCGCCCCACTGAGCCACCCTTACCCCCAAGGCCCAGACGCGCCGCGCGCAGACCGGGCAGATGAAATCCCGCTCTCTTGCGCCAGTTTTTCCAGCGCCGCGATACGGTTGGCGGTGTTGGGATGGGTTGAAAACAGTTTGTCGCGCTTATGCACATGCAGCGGGTTGATGATGAACATATGCGCAGTTTGGGGGTTGGCTTCGGCCTTGTCATAATCAATGCGCGATGCAAAGCCTTGTATCTTTTCCAATGCCGAGGCCAGCCAGAGCGGGTTGCCACAAATCGCGGCGCCCACGCGATCGGCCTCATACTCGCGCGAGCGTGAAATGGCCATTTGCACAATCGCCGCCGCCAGCGGCGCAAGGATCATGATCGCAATCGCCGCAATCGCCCCGCCTGCGCCCTGATTGCGCCCCCCGCGAAAGAACATTGCAAAATTCGCCAGCATGGAAATTGCACCTGCAAAGGTGGCCGTGATGGTCATGATCAGCGTGTCATAATTGCGGATATGCGCCAGTTCATGCGCCATGACAGCTGCAATTTCTTCTTGCGACATGCGGCGCAAAAGCCCGGTTGTGGCAGCAACTGCGGCATTTTCCGGGTTGCGGCCTGTGGCAAAGGCGTTGGGCTGGTCTTCGTCAATCACATAGACGCGCGGATGGGGCATATCGGCATCATCGGCCAGACGGTGCACCATGCGTTGCAATTCAGGGTAAATCTGGCTGTTGCATTCGCGCGCATTATGCATGCGCAAAACGGCCTTGTCGGAATTCCAATAGGCATAGGCATTCATGCCCACGGCCACCGCCAGTGCCAGCAACACGCCCGCCCCGCCGCCCAGAAGATAGCCCACGCCCATGAAAAGCGCAGTCATTGCGGCCATCAAAATCGCTGTCTTGGTATATCCCATTGTGCAAACCCCGTCAGATTATCGCCCCAGATATGGGGTGTGCCCAGCGCCCCAACAAGGGCTTAGGCCGCGCTCACCCCTGCCCGCGCAAAGGCCGCGCGCAGATCGGTTTGCGGGCGCGCGCCCAGATGGCCAATCACTTCCGCCGCCGCAAGCACGCCCATGCGCCCGGCTGTGGCCATATCGCGCCCCATGGCAAGCCCGGACAAGAACCCGGCTGCGAATTGATCGCCCGCGCCCGTGGCATCTACCGGCACAACCCGCGCAACCGGGATTTCATGGCGCGTGCCCTTCTCGAATATCCATACGGCATCGCCCGACCGGGTGCAGACCACCAGTTCACACTCGCGGATGGCCTGTGCCAGCGCATCTTCCAGATCATTGGCCTGATAGAGCGACACCCATTCCTGTTCGTTGCCGATAACATAATCCATATCCTGCGCCACAAGCGCGCGGAAATCGGCGCGGTGACGATCCACGCAGAAGGGATCAGACAGCGCAATGCCTGCGCGCCCCCCCGCCGTGCGGCAGGCGCGCGCGGCTTTCAGGAAGGCCGCCTTGCCCTTGTCCTTGTCAAACAGATAGCCTTCCAGAAAGACAATCTCGCTTGCGGCCATGACCGCTTCATCCACATCCTCTGGCCCCAGTTCGGCGGAGATGCCCAGATAGGTGTTCATTGAGCGCTCGCCATCGGGGGTGACAAAGATCATGCTGCGCGAGCTGGGCAATTCGCCGCCCGCAACAGGCGCATTCACAAAGCGCGTGCCTGCCGCTTCGGTATCGGCGGCATAGAAGCGCCCCAAAGCATCATCATTCACCCGCCCCACAAAAGCGGCATTCAACCCCAGCGCGCCTGCGCCCGCCAGCGTATTGGCCACCGATCCGCCAGCGGCTTCGGCCCGGCTGGACATGGCGGCATACAACTGTTCGGCGCGGTCGCGCTCTATCAGTTGCATGATGCCTTTGCGAATGCCCATGTGATCCAGAAAATGGTCATCCACAGTTGCAATCACATCGACAATCGCATTGCCAATCCCGGCAATCTGATAAGGTTTCATAAGGTCTTTTCCTCGAATTGGCAGAGATCACGGATAAGGCAGGCCCCGCAAACAGGTTTGCGCGCCTTGCAGATATAGCGGCCATGCAGGATCATCCAATGATGGGCATGTAGCTGATATTCTGCGGGGATATGGTCTTCTATCGCGCGCTCCACGGCCTCGACCGTGCGGCCGGGGCAAATGCCGGTGCGGTTGCCCAGCCGGAAGATATGGGTATCCACCGCCTGCGCGGGCATGCGCCACCACATGTTCAGCACCACATTTGCCGTCTTGCGCCCCACCCCCGGCAGTGCTTGCAGCGCCGCGCGGCTGGAAGGCACTTCGCCGCCATACTCTTCCACCAGAATACGGCTTAGTTTGATGACATTCTTGGCCTTGTTGCGAAACAGCCCGATTGTCTTGATATGCTGGATCAGCCCCTCTTCGCCCAAAGCCAGCATTTTTTCGGGCGTATCGGCAATCTGGAACAGGGCGCGCGTGGCCTTGTTCACGCCTACATCTGTGGCTTGTGCAGACAGGGCCACAGCCACAACCAGCGTATAGGCGTTGACATGATCCAGCTCGCCCTTGGGTTCGGGCTGCGCCGCGTGGAAGCGGCGAAAGATCTCGCGGATCGTGGGGTAATCAAGTTGCTTGGCCATTGCGCCCTCTATGCCCTGCGATGCGGCCCGCGACAAGGGTTCAGCCGCGCGCCATTGCCTGCAAATCAAGCCCACCTGCCGCGCGCATCAGCGCGCGCACCGGGGCGGTGAAAAATTCACCATCGCCGGGATGGGTTTCGCCTTCGTGAATAACCAGCGGTGGCAACAGAACCAAAGGCGCGCGCCCCCCCTTGCGGGCCTGCACGATCACACGGCGCGCCGGGCGCTGCGCGCGCGCGGCCAGTGGCAGCACAGCGCAAGAGGCCCGGCCCGACAGCCCCGCCAACAGATCGGGCAAGCGCTCGGTCAGGTGAATGATGCTGATATGGCCGCCATCACGGCAGCGGCGCAAGGCCACATCCAGCCAGACCGAAAGCGGCGTATCCTCGCGCAAGGCCCGGTCGCGGGTCTTGTCCTGGGCCTCTGGCCCATGGGCGGCGTAATAGGGCGGGTTGGCAATGACATGATCAAAGCGTTGCGCACGCAGATCGGCGGGCAAAGCGGCGATATCGGCCTCCACCACCGCCAGCGCGGCGCCATTTTCAGCGCCATTGCGGCGGGCAAGAGCGGCATATTCGGGCTGTATTTCCACCCCTGTCAGGTGCAGCCCGGCCACGCGCGCATGCAGACACAGCGATGCAACCCCCACGCCGCAGCCCAGCTCCAGCACAGTTTGGCCCGCGCGTGCGGGCACACAGGCGGCCAGAAACACCGGGTCTGTGGCCGCGCGGTAGCCTGTGCGCGGTTGCCAGACCCTAACTTTGCCATCAAGGAACGCATCCTGCGTCAGCGCCTCAGTCATGCAGCGGGATTCCGTTTTCGCGCAGGATGGACACCGCCATGAAATGATCCTCACGCCGCACCATCAGGCGGCGCGGCATCATGCCCAAGGTGGATTCCAGCGTGTGCATATGGACGTCAATATCAAACACCTCTATACCCTCGCCTTGGAGGATTGCCGTGGCAAAGGGAATGATCGTCGGATTGGTTGTGCGCAGCAATTCTTTCATGCTGCCACCCTATGGCCTTGGGCAATAGTTTGTCGAGACGGGACAACAACAGAAGATGGACACACAGCATATGACCAAGCCCCCCAAGGCGCAGGCGCCCCATGACCGGCTTGCCGCTTATCTGGACGCGGATATGAGCGCGGTGAATGCGTTGATCCGGGCGCGGATGGCATCCGAACACGCGCCGCGCATTCCCGAAGTGACCGCCCATCTGATAGAGGCCGGGGGCAAGCGCATTCGGCCCATGCTGGTGCTGGCTGCATCGCATTTGTGCAAGTATGAGGGCGAATTTCACCATCATCTGGCTGCCACTGTTGAATTTATCCATACGGCCACGCTGTTGCATGATGATGTTGTAGATGAAAGCAAGCAGCGCCGGGGGCGGGCAACGGCGAATTTGCTATGGGATAACAAATCCTCGGTGCTTGTTGGCGACTATCTGTTCGCGCGTGCCTTTCAGTTGATGGTCGATTGCGGCTCTTTGCGGGTGCTCGATATCCTTGCCAATGCCTCTGCCACCATTGCCGAGGGCGAGGTGCTGCAACTGACCACGGCACAGAATATTGAGACAACGGAAGATCAGTATCTGCGTGTTATCCGGGGCAAGACGGCCGCGCTTTTCTCTGCGGCGACAGAGGCCGGGGCCGTGCTGGCAGGCGCTGCGGAAGAGCATGTTAAAGCGCTGTTCACCTATGGCGATGCGCTGGGGGTTAGTTTCCAGATTGTGGATGATTATCTGGATTACGGCGGCGCAGGCGCAGATATCGGCAAGAATATCGGGGATGATTTCCGCGAGGGCAAAGTCACCCTGCCTGTCATTCGCGCGATTGCGCAAGCGGAGAGCGACGAGCGCGCTTTCTGGCAGCGCGTGATTGCTGCGGGCAAGCAGGGCGAGGGCGATTTCGAGCATGCTCAGGCCCTGATGGCAAAGCACGGCACATTGGAGAGCACGCGCCAAGAGGCGCTGGCTTGGGCAGATCGCGCCAAAGACGCGCTTGCCCCGCTGCCCGATCACCCCTTGCGCGAGATGCTGAGCGATCTGGCTGATTACGTTGTGGCGCGGCTATACTAAGGCACGCCACCAGCGCGCTAGGACAGTCGCGGGGTTGCAACCACCCACCAGTCGGGATGCGCGGCGCACAGCGCCTGCGCCGCCTTCTGTGCCTGCGCCGCAGTGGCAAATAGCCCGAAACATGTGGCCCCAGAGCCGGACATGCGCGCAAGCGCACAGCCCGGCATTGCCGCCAAGGCCGCGCGCACCTGTTCAATTATGGGGGCAAGGGCAAAGGCCGGGGCTTCCAGATCATTGCGCTGAGAGGCCAGCCAGCCAAAGAGGGAAGCCGCATCTGGCCAGTGTGGCAGCCCGGCGGGCATGGGCGGATTGTCAAGCCGCGCCAATGCGCGGAACACTTGCGGCGTTGGCACTTCCACGCGCGGATTGGCCAGCACCAGCCAGAATTCGGGCAGTCCGGCCACCGGGCGCACCTCTTCGCCTACCCCCTGCATGCGGCAGGGTTGCGGGGCCAGACAGACCGGCACATCAGCCCCAAGGCCAAGAATTTCCGCAGGCGCGGGCAAGGGCCTGCCTGTCATCCGCGCAACCAGCCGCAGGCAGGCGGCAGCATCGGATGACCCCCCGCCAATGCCAGAGGCAAGTGGCAATTCCTTGTGCAAAACAAGCGCCATATCCTCAGCGCCCAGAAGCCGCGCTGCGCGCCAGACCAGATTGTCTGGCCCGGCCCCAAGCCCTGCCGCCTCTGGCCCCTGCACACCAAGCGACAGCCCTTGCCCGGCCTGTACCGTCAGACTGTCGCCAAATTCGGTAAACACCACCAGCGAATCCAACAGGTGATACCCGTCTGCCCGCTGGCCTGTAACATGCAGGCACAGGTTAATCTTGGCCGGCGCGCGTTCTGTCGCTGTCATTGCGCGGCTTCGGCCTCTTCCAGCGCTATATCCTTGCCCACTTCCAGCTTGCGGCGCACAAAATCCAGATCAAGATCGGGATGGGGCGCAAATGACAATGCGCGGCGCCATTGAAAGCGCGCCTCGCGCTGGCGGCCCACGGCCCAATAGACATCCCCCAGATGATCATTCAAAATCGGGTCTTGTGGCAGTAATTCCACCGCGCGCTCCATCACGGGAACCGCTTCTTCAAAGCGGCCAAGACGGTAATAGGCCCAACCGAGTGAATCGGTGATATAGCCGCTATCTGGATCACCCGCGACGGCGCGTTCAATCATATCCAGCGCCTCGTCCAGATTGCGGCGCTGTTCAATCAGGGAATAGCCCAGATAATTCAGGACTTGCGGCTCATCTGGCACAAATTCCAGCACGCGGCGAAATTCTGGCTCGGCGCGTTCCCAATCGCCAACCCGCTCCAACGCGATGGCACGGGTATAGAGCAACACCCAATGACGTTGATCTATTTCATCAACCAGATCAATCGCGCGGGTATAGGCCTGCGCGGCCTCGTCATACCGTTCCTCGCGGCGCAGCATATCGCCCAGCGAGCTGTGTACCAGCATCGAATCCGGGCGCGCCTCTCCCAAAACGGTGAGGCTTTCAAGCGCGGCCTCTGTCTGGCCGGATAGATAGAGCGCATTTGCGCGGCCCAATTCCGCACCCAGAAATTGCGGATGTGTCCGGGGCATTCGCAGATAAGTTTGATCAGCCAATTCATATTGGCCCAGCCGTTCCAGCAATTGCCCTGTCAGCAAGATTGCATCGCCATGATCCGGGCGCAGGGCAAGCGCAAGCTGCCCGTAAATGATGGGCAACCAATCGTCCCGATCCCCGACCAACGCCCCGGCCAGCGTGAAATACACCTCTGCCATGCCATCGCGGGCCGATGTGATGGTAGTGAAGGGAATCGCCTGCTCTGCCTGCAAAGCTGCGATTATTTGCGCCACGTCGTCATCTGGCGGATTGGAAAATATCGCCTCGGCCAGATCCAGTGCCGCTGCAAACTGCCCAAGTTGCGACAGGATCGTCATTTGCGCCAGAATACCCCGGCGCGACAGGCTTACAGGCCCTTCGCTTTCCCCTGTCAAGAGATCAGCCGCGCCTTCCATATCGCCCACCAGCGCCAAAGCCAGCGCCTTTTGATATAACGCGAAAGGGGCAAGTTCGGCGCGCTCGGCCACAGCGCTGTCAAAGGCGGCCAGCGTGTCTGACATACTGCCTTGACCCAGATTGGCCCATGCCACCGCCATCGCATCTGTCAGCGGCCCTGTGCGCAAACCATCGTCCAAAGCCCCCAGAACCGCCGGATAAGCCCCACGCATGAAGGCGTCCGCCTGTAGGATAAGCGCGCCCACCTGAGTGAGTTCACCCGTTGTTGCAGCCTGTGCAGCCAAGCGCGCTGCCGGCTCGAAAGCCCCGCTGCGTAACCAGCCCTGCATGGCCAATTCGCGAAAGCCCTCATTCTCCGGATCGGCCTGAAGGGCGCGATCATAGTTTTCGGCCATACGCGCAAAATCATTGGAGGCCACGGCAACCCGCCCTGACAAAAACGCCCCCGCCAGACCGGGCGGAACCTGGCCCATATCTTGCGCCTGCGCCATGGGCGCGACGGGCAGAAAAGCAAGCATAGCCAGCGAGCGGGCGAAACGACCGGAAAAAACCACGTGAACAGCGCTCCGTATTCTGAAGTTCGAAGGTAACAGTAGGGCGCGCGATGGGCAGAGGCAATCACCCCTGCCCAGAAACCATGTCTGAAACTGGCAATCTCACCCAAACGTCACATCTGGCGCGCTTACATATTGGGATAATTCGGCCCATCGCCCCCTTGCGGTGTCACCCAATGAATATTCTGGCTTGGGTCTTTGATGTCACAGGTCTTGCAATGCACGCAGTTTTGGAAGTTGATGACAAAGCGCGGGTCTTTGCCCTGTTCTGCCACCACCTCATACACGCCCGCCGGGCAATAGCGTTGCGCGGGTTCGGCATATTTGGGCAGATTGACGGCTATGGGCACAGAGGCGTCTTTCAACGTCAGATGGGCGGGCTGGCGTTCTTCATGGTTGGTGAAGGAATAGGGCACATTCGTCAGCCTGTCGAAAGACAGTACGCCATCGGGTTTGGGGTATTCGATGGGGGTATGTTTCCGCGCCGCTGCGGTTGCGGCGGCATCTGTCTTGCCATGCCCCATTGTGCCGAACAGCGAAAAGCCCAAGGTGATTGTCCACAAGTCCAGCCCACCCCGCCCAAGCGCAGGCACACGCCCCCATTTAGACCACATGGGTTTGACATTGCGCCGGTTGTTCACATCGTTGCCAAAC
>JAIUNA010000115.1 GCA_022565265.1 Roseinatronobacter sp.
GGCCAGTTCCAAGGGCGTTGCGACATTTTCCAATGCCGTCATAGTGGGAATCAGGTGGAAAGACTGGAACACCACCCCCATATGCTCTCTGCGAAACCGGGCCAGCGCATCTTCCCCCAAGGCTGTCAGATCATGGCCCATAGCCCGCACCTGCCCAGCGCTTGCGCGTTCCAGCCCGCCCATAAGCATGAGGAGCGAGGATTTGCCCGACCCAGATGGCCCGACCAGCCCGACTGTCTCGCCACGTGCGACATTCAGCGAAATGTCGCTCAAAATCCGCACCGCCCCCGCATTGCCCTGCAAGGTCAGCCCCACATTTTTCAGCGAGAGAACCATGTCCACCATTCACACTGTCCTTTTCAAAATACCGTCTTCTGCATATGGGGTCGCGCGCGCAATCGGCAACTGCCGCGGCGCAGCATTTGTGGCTTTAACGCTGGGATTGGGCATTTCCGTCGCCCCCGCCAGCGCAGAGGGGCTGCGCCTTGTGGCGCTGGGCGACAGCCTGACACAGGGTTATGGGCTGGAACTGGGCGAGGGCTTTGTTCCACAACTGGAGGCATGGCTGCGCGCGCAAGGGCTGGAAGTAGAAGTTATCAATGCTGGCGTTTCGGGCGATACCACCGCAGGCGGGCTGGCGCGCATGGATTGGACATTGGCCGAACCTGTGGATGCCATGCTTGTTACCTTGGGCGGCAATGACCTGCTGCGCGGGCTTGACCCGGCCACCAGCCGCGAAAATCTTAGCGGCATATTGGCGCGGCTGGAAAGCGCCGGCATTCCCGCCATGCTGGCGGGCCTGCCCGCCCCCGGCAATTACGGGCCGGAATTTCAACTGGCATTTGAACGGATGTATGTTGATCTGGCGGGCCAGTATGATGTGCCACTTTATCCCAATTTCATGCAACCTATGACTGAAAAGGCCGAGGCCGGGGCCTCTTTCGCCGATTTGATGCAAGATGACCATATCCACCCGAATGCGGCAGGGGTTGCATTGATTGTGCAAGGGATTGGCCCATATCTGCTGGAATTTCTGCGCGACATCGCAGAGGCTTCCTAGACTCCTCCCTATTCTGGCAGTTGTGGGGCCGGGGTGGGTTTGGTATGGACAAGCGGATGGTATGTGCAAGCGCACAAGGCAAAACAGAGGCAGCGGCAGGGGCAGCGGCGACACGCCCTTGGGCTATAGGGATCGGGCAAGGCACAGATGGCAAGACAGAACTATATTTTCACCTCCGAGTCAGTTTCAGAAGGCCATCCCGACAAGGTATGTGACCGGATTTCGGACGCGGTGCTGGATGCGCTGATCGCCGAAGAAGAAACCGCGCGTGTGGCCTGCGAAACCTTCGCCACATCTTCGCTGGTGGTGATTGGCGGCGAAGTGGGCCTGTCAGACCCGGAGCGGCTGAAAGATTACATGGGCCGGATTCCCCAGATTGCGCGCGATTGCATCAAGGATATTGGCTATGAGCAGGAAAAATTCCATTGGAACACCTGCCATGTGCTGAATTTCCTGCATGAGCAATCTGCCCATATCGCGCAAGGCGTGGATCGTGAGGGCGCGGGCGATCAGGGGATCATGTTCGGCTATGCGGTGAATGAAACCCCCGAATTGATGCCCGCCCCCATTCATACGCGCATCAGATTTTGCAGCGCTTGGCAGAAGTGCGCAAATCGGGGCTGGAACCCAGCCTGCGCCCCGACGCCAAAACACAGCTTTCGCTGCGTTACGAGAATGGCAAGCCCGTGGAAGTGACACAGCTTGTGCTGTCCACCCAGCATGCCAGCGAAGATCAGACTTCGGACGATATCCGCGCGATTGTGGAACCCTATATCCGCGAAGTGTTGCCCAAGGAATGGCTGACCGAGAAAACCGAATGGTGGGTCAACCCGACAGGCACTTTTGTCATCGGCGGACCAGATGGTGATGCAGGCCTGACCGGGCGCAAGATCATTGTAGATACTTATGGCGGCGCGGCCCCCCATGGCGGCGGCGCGTTTTCGGGCAAAGACCCCACAAAGGTAGATCGCTCTGCCGCCTATGCCGCGCGTTATCTGGCCAAGAATGTGGTGGCCGCAGGCATTGCGCAGCGCTGCACCCTGCAACTCTCTTATGCGATTGGCGTGGCAAAGCCGCTGTCCATCTATGTCGATACCCATGGTACGGGCGAAGTGGATGACGAGGCGATTGAGCGCGCTATCGCACAGGTGATGGATTTGACACCACTGGGTATTCGCCAGCATCTGGGCCTGAACCGCCCGATTTATGCCCGCACCGCCGCCTATGGCCATTTTGGCCGGGCACCGCAATCTGATGGCGGCTTTAGCTGGGAACGCACCGATCTGGTGGATGCGCTGAAAAAAGCCGTCTGACCGGGTGATCGCAAACAAAAAGGCCGCGCAATTTGCGCGGCCTTTTGCATAGGGCGCACAGTGCCCAGCGTCACGATGCGCAGGGGCTGCCCTCTTTGAAGCCCAGCTTGCGAAATACCATCGCGGCAGGGCACAGGCCTGTAAAAGCTGATTGGATCATGTTCAGGCCAATGAAGACCGTGAACCAGATGAACAGTGGCGAGACCAGATTTGTCAGCACAAGGCTGATCAAAACCATGACCCCGGCAAAAGCAAGAACGGCGCGATCGACTGTCATAACGATGACTCCTTTTAAGATATGCCCCGTAGATAACACATTCCGCAAACTTATTCAATAATGCGAATATTATTATTTTTTCACGGCAGGCGCAGATTCTATAGGCCACGAAAGGCCGCTATGGGGGGGGAAGGGGACGTTCAGGGCTGATTGCCCTGCGCGGAGTCAAGGCCGCAGGCCGCCGCGCATCGCCGGGCCGCCCCCCGGCACGGCGATTTGGCTGCAACCTGCTCTTAGCCTGAGTTTCGCGCGGATTTGGCCAGCATAAAGTGACATAGCCCTGCGGGTGGATCGCCGCACCGCGGCCCAGCGCTGCGCGGCTTTGCGCCCTCCCCGAATGCCCCCAACCCGCTCCAACCCGTCATCAAGCATCTTGGAACCCTAGCGCAGCACCACGCCATCCAGATTGCCCACACCGCGCAGCAATTCTTGCGCTTGCATGGCGCGCTTGCCTTCGCGCTGCACCGCCAGCACCTGCACCGCGCCTGTGCCGCAGGCAATTGTCAGCCCCTCCAGCACTGTGCCCGGCTGGCCTTGCCCCTCCACCGCACGCGCATCCAGCAGTTTCAGCCGCCCGAAAGGGGCCTCGCACCATGCGCCGGGAAAGGGGGAAAGCGCGCGAATCTGGCGCGCGACCTCTGGCGCGGGGCGCGTCCAATCCACGCGCGCCTCGGCTTTGTCAATCTTGGCGGCATAGGTAACGCCCAGATCGCTTTGCGGCACTGCCATCAGCCCCGGAAGCTGCGCCAAAGCCTGCACAATCAATTCCGCCCCCATTTGCGACAAGCGATCATGCAGGTACTGGGCTGTATCGCCCTCGGTGATCGGAGTTTGGGCGCGCAGCAGAACAGGGCCAGTATCCAACCCGGCCTCCATCTGCATGATGCAAATCCCGGTTTCGCAATCACCTGCCAAAATCGCACGCTGGATGGGCGCAGCACCGCGCCAGCGCGGCAAAAGCGAAGCATGGATGTTCAGACAGCCAAAGCGCGGGGCATCCAGCACCGCTTGCGGCAGGATCAGCCCATAGGCCACGACTACCGCCACATCCGCGCCAAGGGCGGCAAATTCAGCCTGTTCCGCTGCGCCTTTCAGGCTGGCAGGGTGGCGCACCTCCAGCCCCAGCGCCAGCGCGCGGGCATGCACGGGCGTCAGGCGTGGCTGTTTGCCCCGCCCTGCGGGCCGGGGGGGCTGGGTATAAACGCAAACGACCTCATGCGCAGAATGGATCGCCTCTAGCGCAGGAACCGAGAAATCGGGCGTGCCCATGAAGATAACGCGCATCACCCCACCTTTTTCGCACGGCGCAACAGCATGTCGCGTTTCAGCTTACTGAGATGGTCAAAATACATCCGCCCATTCAGATGGTCGATCTGGTGCTGCACGCTTGTCGCCCATAGCCCCACAAAATCGCGCTCTTCCAGCACGCCGCTAGCATTGAGAAATTGCACAGTCACCGCGCGCGGGCGCTCGATTCGGGCAAAAACGCCGGGCAGGTTGGGGCTGGCCTCTTCATGCGGGCGCAGGGTGACACTGGCATGCAGAATTTCGGGATTGGCCATACACACCGCCTGCCCCCGCGTCTCAGAGGCATCCACCACCGCCAACCGCAGCATCACGCCAATCTGGGGGGCGGCAAGGCCAACACCGGGCATGGCGTCCATCGTCTCTATCATATCGGCCCAGATGGCGCGGATGTCATCGGTGATCGCGGCGACAGGGCTGGCAGGCTGGCGCAACCGTGCATCGGGCCACGGGATAAAGTGGCGCACGCTCACTTGCGGGCCTGCTCGCGTTTCAGCTTTTCCATCTTGCGGGTGATCATCCCGCGTTTGATCGCCCCGATATGATCTATGAACAGCTTGCCATTCAGATGATCCAACTCATGCTGGGCGCAGGTGGCCCAAAGCCCGTCAAATTCATCTTCATGCAATTTGCCATCCAGCCCCAGCCAGCGCATGGTAATGCGCTTGGGGCGCGTCACTTCGGCGTAATGTTCGGGGATGGACAGGCAGCCTTCCTCATAGGTGTTCTTTTCGTCCGAGATTGCGACAATCTCAGGATTGATCAGCACCATCGGGCGCGGGCGTTCGCCCTCTTCCTTGACGCAATCCATCACGAACAGGCGCGAGAGCACCCCCACTTGCGGCGCGGCCAGCCCAATGCCGGGGGCGTCATACATGGTTTCCAGCATATCTTCGGCCAGCTTGCCAATATCAGCCGTGACAGAAGCCACAGGCGCGCACAGCTTTTTCAGCCGCGGATCGGGATGAATCAGGATCGGTTTGATGCTCATGCGATGCGATTTAAGCGAAGGCCCCGCCCCATTCAATGGGCTTTTGCCCTTGCACCCATCCGTGCGGCGCATAAGCTTTGGGGCAAACGGAGACAGCGCATGAATTTTGACCAGATTATTGAGCGGCGTGGAACAGAGTGCATGAAATGGGATGTCATGGCCCAGCGTTACGCCGTGCCCGCCGATACCGGAATAGCCATGTGGGTGGCGGATATGGATTTCCGGCCCCCCGCCTGTGTGCAAACCGCGCTGCAAAAGGCGGTCGATCACGGGATTTACGGGTATTTCGGTGATGACACCCCCTACCGCGAAGCGGTTGCATGGTGGATGCACCACCGCCACGGCTGGCAGGTGGCGCGCGAGCATATTTTCACCACCCATGGGCTGGTGAATGCCGTGGGCCTATGCCTGCATACATGGACAAAACCGGGCGATGGCGTGGTATTGTTCACCCCCGTTTATCACGCCTTCGCGCGCACCATTCAGGCGGCGGGGCGCAGGGTGGTGGAATGCCCGCTGCGGCTGGAGCATGGCCGCTACGAGATGGATTTTTCCGCTGCCGATGCGCTGATGGATGGCAGCGCGCGTATGGTGATCCTGTGCTCGCCCCATAATCCCGGCGGGCGGGTCTGGAGCGCGGAGGAATTGCGCGCGCTGGCCGATTTCTGCGCGCGCCATGATCTGGTGCTGATCTCGGACGAAATTCACCATGATCTTGTCATGCCGGGCCACAAACATATCCCCTTCCCGGTGGCTGCACCCGATGCCGCTGATCGGCTGGTGATGCTGACAGCCGCATCCAAAACCTTCAACCTTGCTGGCACGCATTGCGGCAATGTCATTATTCCCGATGCAAGATTGCGCGGCCAGTTTGCCAAGACAATGATGGCCATGGGGATTTCGCCCAATTCCTTCGGGCTGCACGCCGTGCGCGCGGCCTATTCGCCCGCAGGCGCGGAATGGGTGGATGCGCTCTGCGCCTATCTGGAGGGCAACCGCGCACTGTTCGATGCCGGGATCAACGCCATTCCCGGCCTGCGCTCTATGCCCTTGGAGGCCACCTATCTGGCATGGGTGGATTTCGCAGATACAGGGATGAGTGCGGCGGAATTTACCGCCCGCGTGGAACAGGGCGCGCAGATTGCCGCCAATCATGGTGCGACATTCGGCACGGGCGGTGAAAGTTTTTTGCGCTTCAATCTGGGCACGCCGCGTTCTGTGGTGGCAGAGGCGGTAGCGCGGTTGCAGCGCGCTTTCGCGGATTTGCAATAGCCCGCGCAGATGGCCTGCACAGGCGCTGCGCATCTGTGCAGGTTGCGATTTGGCCCTTTGCCGCCCATTTAAACCCTAGCAAAAGTGGGAGAGTGATATGGGACAGTTGGTTAAGGGCGAATGGTCGCGCGAATGGTATGACACCTCGAAAAGCGGGGGCGCGTTCCAACGCGACACATCGCGCTTTCGCAACTGGGTCACGCCCGATGGCGCGGCAGGGCCTACGGCGGAGGGCGGCTTCAAGGCAGAGGCCGGGCGCTACCATCTCTATGTCTCTCATGCCTGCCCTTGGGCGCATAGAACGCTGATTTTCCGCGCCCTCAAGGGGCTGGAGCCACTGATAGATATTTCAGTTGTTCACCCCGATATGCTGGGCGAGGGCTGGACATTCGGCACAGAGTTCGCAGGCGCGACGGGCGATAATCTCTATGGCGCACAGTATCTGCGCGATATCTATACCCGCGCCAATCCCGAAATCTCTGGTCGGGTAACAGTGCCTGTACTGTGGGACAAATCGCGCGAAACGATCGTTTCCAACGAATCGTCCGAGATTATCCGCATGTTCAATTCGGCCTTTGATGCGCTGACAGGCAACACGGCCGATTATTACCCCGAATCCCTGCGCGCCGAGATCGACGCGGTGAACGAGCGCATTTACAACACTGTCAATAACGGCGTCTACAAGGCAGGCTTTGCCACCACGCAAGACGCCTATGATGCCGCTGTCGTGCCACTGTTTGATACGCTGGATTGGCTGGAAGCACGGCTTGCCAAGCAACGCTACTTGCTGGGCAATACCCTGACAGAGGCCGATTGGCGGCTGTTTACCACCCTTGTGCGCTTTGACAGCGTGTATCACCTGCATTTCAAATGCAACCGCCGCCGGATTGTGGATTACCCCGCACTTTGGGCCTACACGCGCGATCTGTATCAGCATCCCGGCGTGGCGGGCACGGTGCATCTGCCCCATATCGTGCGCCACTATCATTACAGCCATGACACCATCAATCCAAACCGGATCATCCCGATCAACCCGCAACTGGATTTCATGGCAAACCATAATCGCGCGGAGTTCTGACCCCGCGCGCCCCCTCCCAGAATTGCGATTTCGTTAACTGCCCGTATGCGGTAGGTTGGTGAAAATAAATTTAGCGAGGGCGATATGCGTTTGGTTCTTGGTCTTGCGGCCAGTCTGTTTCTTGGCTTGGCGAATGCCGCCACGGCGCAAAGCTGTGGTGGCAATTTCGGCAATTTTGTCAGTGCCCTGAAAACAGAGGCCGCGCAGCGCGGTTATGACAGGGGGCTGGTGGATAATTTCTTTCGCAATGCGCGGCAGGAACAATCCGTCATCAATGCCGATCGCAGGCAGGGCATCTTTCAGCGCCCGTTTCTGGATTTCTCGCGTGCGCTGATTTCGCAAAACCGCATGAACGCCGGGCGCGCAAATTATGATCGCTTCCGCAGCGTGTTTGATACAGCCCAGCAACAATTCGGAGTGCCACCGGGGATTCTGCTGGCCTTCTGGGCGTTCGAGACAGATTTCGGCGCAGTGCAGGGCGATTTCAACACTGTCAACGCGCTGATCACGCTGGCCCATGATTGCCGCCGCCCCGATCTGTTCCGCCCGCAAGTGTTTGCGGCGCTGGAAATGTATCGCCGTGGCATGCTCGATCCTGCCCAGACGCGCGGCGCTTGGGCGGGTGAAATCGGGATGGTGCAAAAACTGCCCTCCGATATCATAAATTACGCAGTAGATGGCGATGGCGATGGGCGGATTGATCTGCAACGCTCTGCCCCCGATGCGCTGCTATCGGCGGCGTCCATGCTGCGCGCCAAGGGTTGGCGCGCGAATGAGCCGTGGCTGCATGAGGTGACAATCCCCCAAGGGCTGGATCTGACGCGCACGGGCCTGCGCACAGAACTGACGGTAAACCAATGGGCGCAACTTGGCGTGCGGCCTGCGCACGGCGCCTTGCCCTCTGGCGCACTCAATGCCTCTGTCATCCTGCCCCAAGGCCATCGCGGCCCGGCTTTCATGATCTTCCATAATTTCCGCGTGCTGTTTGAGTGGAATCAAAGCTTTATCTATGTGACAACTGCCGCCTATTTCGCCACACGCTTATCGGGCGCGCCTGTCTATCAGGCGGGCAACCCTGAAACCGGGCTGGATCAGGATCAGATGCGCCAGTTGCAAACCAAGCTGTCGCAGCGCGGATTCAATGTTGGCGGGGTTACAGGGATATTGGGCGCCAATACCCGCGCAGCCGTGCAGGATATTCAGGCACAGCTTGGCATGCCCGCCGATGGCTGGCCAACCCCGCAATTGCTGCGGATGCTATAGGGGCCGCTCGTTTCGGCAATTCGCTAAAATGCGCGGTTTAATCCGCTTGAGCAGACAGGGGCATTTTGTCAAACTTAAAACACTTGGTCGGGTGGCCGGGGTTTGGACGTTCCCGTGTTGTGAAGGGCATGTGGGTGAGTGGGGGTTCTGGTTTGGCCAGACCCCCTTTTCACATGCTCAAGGCCACACTTCCGCCGCCGTTGCCCCTGTCTGCTACGGGTATTTTTGCAAGACCCGTGCCAAAACACATGCCAATATCAGCTTTTCTGCGTACTTGCCTTGAAAACGGCAAAATTCAGTGAACTATTATCCCCCAGATACCCGGATGCAGGCCATGGGTTGAAACCTGTCTGGTTCACGCCCAAATTGTTCGGTAAGCACGCGCCAGCCGCCTGCACCAGACCGCAAGCACCCGTGGCGCATCAGAGTTGAGGAAATGTGATATGCACCAGTCGAACCGCTATCCTGTGCTGCCTTTGCGCGACATGGTGGTTTTCCCCCATATGATCGTCCCGCTTTTTGTGGGGCGCGAGAAATCTGTTCGCGCGCTTGAAGCTGTTATGGGCGAAAACCGCCAGATCCTGCTTGTGGCACAGAAAGACCACAAACAGGAAAACCCCGGCACAGATGATATCTACCGCGTGGGGGTATTGGCCAATGTGTTGCAATTGCTGAAATTGCCCGATGGCACTGTAAAAGTGCTGGTCGAGGGGCAAACCCGTGTGCAGATCGAGGAATTCACCGAGAATGACGCCTATTTCGAGGCCCTGACCACCGACATGCCGGAAGAACCCGGCGATCTGGCGGCCATCAAGGCGCTGATGCGCGCCGTTCAAAACGAGTTCGAGCGCTATGCAAAAGTGCGCAAGAACATCCCCGACGAGGCCCTTGCCGCAATTGCTGAGGCCAGTGATGCCGCCACCTTGGCCGATCTGGCCGCAGGCCATCTGGGCGCAGATGTGGCCGAGAAGCAGAAATTGCTGGAATCGGCCAACACGTCAGAGCGGCTGGAGACCATTTACGGCCTGATGCAGGGCGAATTGTCGGTGTTGCAGGTAGAGCGCAAGATCAAGACCCGCGTCAAAAGCCAGATGGAGCGCACCCAGCGCGAATATTATCTGAATGAGCAGATGAAGGCCATTCAGAAGGAATTGGGCGATGGCGAGGAAGGCCAGAACGAGCTGACCGAGCTGGAAAACCTCATTCAGGCGACCAAGCTTAGTAAAGAATCCCGCGACAAGTCCGATGCCGAGTTGAAA
>JAIUNA010000116.1 GCA_022565265.1 Roseinatronobacter sp.
TCAAGCGTTTTGAAGGCCATGATCTGAAACTCCCATCCTCGCTTCGGCGCTATCTGGCGTGAAAGGGGGGGTGTGGTCAATGGTTGCAACAGCCTGTGGGGGGTTTTCCTGACAGGCGTGGCGCAGTAGGGTGCGCCCAGACCACGACAAGGAGAGCCACAGATGGCCGAGATCAAAGACCCAGAAAACACGATCCTGATGGAACTCAAAGGCGGCACGGTAATTATCGAGCTGCTGACCGATATTGCACCGGGCCATTGCGCGCGCATGAAGGAATTGGCGCGCGCTGGTGCTTATGACAATGTTGTCTTTCACCGCGTGATTGATGGCTTTATGGCGCAGACAGGCGATGTGGCCAATGGCAATACCGAAAACAACTACAATCCCGGTCGGGCAGGTACGGGCGGCTCTGACCTGCCCAATCTGAAAGCAGAATTTTCCGGTGTTCCGCATGATCGCGGCACGTTGGGTGCAGCGCGTTCTGCCAACCCCGACAGCGCCAATAGCCAGTTTTTCATCAATTTCAGCGACAACCATTTCCTGAACCGCCAATACACTGTCTATGGCCGTGTTATCGCGGGGATGGAGCATGTCGATGCCATCACCCGTGGCGAGCCACCAGCAAACCCCGACAAGATGCTGAGCGTCAAGGTTGCCGCTGATGCGTGACAAGCTGATTTTTGGCGGATTGTTTGCGCTTGGTCTGGGGATTCTGGGGGCAAGCTGGCTGAACCTGATGAGCGTGAACGCCGATACCGCCGTGCCGGAAGGCCATTCCGGCCCGGTGATGGTGATAGAGGTTGCAGGCGAGGCCACTGGCGAGATTCGCATTGCGCTGCGCGATGATCTGGCCCCGCAACATGTGGAGCGCATTGTCACATTGGCCGAGCGTGGCGATTATGACGGGGTGGTGTTTCACCGGGTGATCGATGGCTTCATGGCCCAGACGGGTGATGTCGCCAATGGCACAGAAAGCGGTGATCCGCGCCGCTGGGGAACCGGCGGATCAGATCTGCCCGATTTGCCTGCGGAATTCAGCACTCAGTCTTTCGAGCGTGGTGTGGTGGGTATGGCACGTTCCCAGAATCCCAACAGCGCCAATAGCCAGTTCTTCATCATGTTTGCACCTGCGCCCCATCTGGACGGGCAATATACCGTCGTGGGGCAGATGCTGGAGGGCTATGATGTGCTCGATGCGATCAAGCGCGGCACTGGTGGCAATGGCGCTGTCGTGGGTGCGCCCGATCGGATGGCGCGTGTGACTATCGCGCGGTGAAAACTCCACCGGGGCCAAATGGCCCCGGTGAAATTTGGCCCTTATTCGGCATAGGCTTCGGCAAAGCGCGCATCAATGCGCGCGGCCAATTCCGGGTCTACCGCAGCCGCTTCGCCAATGGCGATATATTCATCAATAGAGATATCCGGGGTCGCTTCGACCACATCCAGAATGGCCGCATCGGCTTCCTCAACAATCTGGATCTGCTCTGCCTCATCTGTCACGGTTTCCAATTGCGCGATGTAGCGCGCACGGGTTTCGGACACGGCAAGAGCCGCAGTGATAAATGCATCAATCTTGCCATCTTGCGCGGCAATTTCTGCGCCCATCGCAGCGTCTTGCGCCATGGCCTGCGGGGCAAGTAGCGGCGCGGTTGCCAGTGTTGCGGCAAGCAGTGTCGTGCTCAGAAGGCGGTTCAGTGTCATAAGTCTCTCCTGTGTCATCTAGCACGCGGCTTTGGCCGCCTGCGTGTGACAGACCTATGGTTGTGGAGCCGGGATTGCAAACCAGTCGGCATTATTTCGCTTATATAGCTTTGGGTTGCCC
Source organism: Roseinatronobacter sp. (assembly GCA_022565265.1). Lineage (GTDB taxonomy): Bacteria > Pseudomonadota > Alphaproteobacteria > Rhodobacterales > Rhodobacteraceae > Roseinatronobacter. The sequence continues at coordinate 1,823 of JAIUNA010000116.1, forward strand.
CGCGACATTAACGCGATAGCAGTTTGATGCCCTTTGAAATCCCGTCCAGCGTCATCGGAACCATGCGCCCTTCAAATGCCTCTGAAATCATTCTGACTGATTGGATATGCGGCCAATGCGGCTGCGGTGTCGGGTTGATCCAGAGGTGATCGGGCCAGTGCGCGCGGGCGCGCTGCAACCATGTTTCCCCGGCTTCCGCGTTCCAATGTTCATTCGCACCACCGGGCGAGATGATTTCATAAGGCGACATGGCAGCGTCACCCACAAAGATACATTTCCAATCACTGCCATAGGTGCGCAGCACATCCCATGTTGGCATGCGTTCATTCCAGCGGCGGGCATTGTCGCGCCAGACAAATTCGTACAGACAATTGTGGAAGTAAAAATGTTCGAGATGTTTGAATTCAGCGCGTGCGGCACTGAACACTTCTTCCACCGCACGGACATGCTCATCCATCGATCCGCCAATATCAAGCAAAAGCAGTATCTTGACAGCGTTTCTTCGTTCTGGCCTTGTCTTGACATCCAGATAGCCATGCTCTGCTGTCGCCCGGATGGTTCCATCCATATCCAATTCTTCGGTGGCCCCGTCGCGCGCCCATTTGCGCAATCGTTTCAGCGCCACCTTGATATTGCGCGTACCCAGTTCGACCCTATCATCCAGATTGCGAAATTCGCGTTTGTCCCAAACCTTCACCGCGCGCTTGTGGCGCGATTCCGCTTGTCCGATCCGCACGCCTTCGGGATTATACCCATAGGCTCCAAAAGGAGAGGTGCCAGCAGTTCCGATCCATTTATTGCCGCCTTGATGGCGGGATGTCTGCTCTTCCAGCCGTTTGCGCAAAGTTTCCATAAGCGTATCAAACCCGCCAAGGGCTTCGATCTCTGCGCGTTCTGCCGCGCTGAGATGCTTTTCGGCCATAGTTTCCAGCCAAGCACGCGGCAAGTCTATGGCGTCCAGAATTTGTGCCGCGCTGATTGCCTCTACCCCCTGAAAACTGGCGGAAAACGCGCGGTCAAATCTGTCAAGATGGCGCTCATCCTTCACCATGGCCGCGCGGGCCAGATAATAGAATCCCTCCATGTCATAGGTCACAAGCCCGGCTTGCACACCTTCCAGAAAACCCAGAAATTCGCGCAGTGTTACAGGCACGCCGTGATCTCTGAGTGTCTGGAAAAATGGCAAGAACATATGCGGCTAGAGCAGCTTTTCCACGCCGATTGTGGCGAAAAGGCCCAGTAGCCCGCCCAATATCGCCCCGACAGCCGCGTATTGGGCAATATCCTTGCGGTTTCCGCCGCGTGTTTTGGCGGAGCGGGCACCCCATAGCGCCCCAACAGCAAGCCCAAGAATGACGATCATCTTTCGAATTTCTCCTGTTATCACGGGTTCAGCGCGGCAACTTCCGCGCGCCTTGCTTCTGCCGCTTTGCGCGAGCCGAAGCCAAAAATCGCATAGGGCAGCGCATCGCGGCGCAGGGCTTCGGCCTCGACCATGTTGCCAAGCCCTGCCAGCGCTTCGGCGCGCATCAGCATCAGGGACGATAGCAGTGCCCCATTCTCCGAGCGTCGCGCCGCAGGCATGGCGGACTCTGTCAGGCGCAAAACGATTTCCATCTGTCCAGAGGCAAGCGCCTGCGCGGAAAGATGCAGGTCAATATGCGCGCGCGGCACTGCGCCGCCCGGACGCGACCCGTAAATCGCGCCCGCCGTCAACAGCGCATCCAAGGCCTGTTCCCCTTGGGACGAGGGGGCAAAGCGGGCGGCCAGAAACAGGCTGAATGCCAAACGCTCATCCTGCCAGTCCTCTCTCAGCGCTATATTTACGGCATTTTGTGCCAAAGCGAAGCTCTGACGCTGGCTTGGCGCGCTTAACGCGCCCTCTATGGAGTCTGTCCAGATACGCGGTGTCGGAACAGGGTCTAGCGGCAGCCTTGAGCGCGCGCCGCGCGGGTTCAACTGCGCCAGAATTGCGGGCAGGCGCGTGGCAACCTCATCGCGGCTCATGCCGGGGCGCAAACTGGGATGATACCAAACCCGCAAGACAAGCATGTCAAACCCTGTCAGTGCAGTTTGGAAATTATCATCATTCCAGACTGTCTCGCCAATGCGATACAGATCATTCAATGGCCCCAAAGCCTGTGCGACTTCTTCATGCAAGCAATCGCGCATTTCTTGCACAGTTGTATCGGACGGGGCTATGACAAGCACGCGCTCCCGCTGTACCACATCCACCCAATCCAGTGTGCGGGCGCGGGGGGCTGCACGAAATGCAGCCCAGCTTGTGACATTTGGCAGCACGAAGCACGCGGCCTCCGGCACGAGCCGCCGCATTGTGGCACGCGGCACGAATTCCACGATAATCTGGGCTGGCCCATCTGCAACGCGCCGTACTTCCAGCCCGGCCTCGCTGCGCAATCGCGCCACAAGGCGATCCGTTTCTTGGGCGGCAAGGGGCGGGATTTGTCCCGTCAATCGCAGGGCGATTGGCCCCTCAAATCGCGAAAAGCGCGGCAGTGCGCGCCCGGATTCCAGCCGAAAGCCAAGCTCCAGAATATCTTGCGCGATCTGGGCATTGCTGCGTTCCGGCGCAAAAGGGCGTGGAGGGCCAAATAATTCGGCAGAGCTTATGGCGCGCGTCTGTGCATCCAGCGCGGTGGAGGGCTGCGGGGCCGGGGCCGGGACTGCGCAGGCGGCCAGTGCCAGTAGGGCTGCAAGGGCGAGAACAGGTTTCATGCCGGGCGCGTGTATTTCACAAAAGGTGTCACCTGTCCAACGCTGTCATATAGTTTTCGCGCGGTATGATTGAAGTCTTGCGTCATCCAATAGACAGTGCTTACCCCGCGCGCATCAGAGGCATGATACACAGCCTCTATCAGCGCGCGGCCAACCCCTTGCCCCCGTGCCGTACTGTCGGTGAACAGGTCTTGCAGGTAGCATACGCCTTCGGGCCGCCAGCAATGAGCGTGAAAGACATAATGCACCAGACCCAGCACATGCCCGTTATCTTCAGCCACAAGGCAGCGCGGGCTATGGGGATCATCTGCAAAAAACGCCTCGAATGTCGCGTCATACACTTCTGGCGGCAGCACTGTATCATAAAACGCCAGATAGCCCTGCCAGAGCATGGCCCAGCGCGGCTTGTCGGCGCGGGTGACGGGGCGTGTGACGGGGCGAATTGAAAGAGCCATTATTTCCCCTAACGCCCTTGCCGCCGTGCCATAAAGGCCAAGCGCTCGAACAAATGCACATCCTGTTCATTCTTCAGCAATGCGCCGTGCAGCTTTGGCAGCGCATTCGGCCCGTCGCGCCGGAGGTCTTCTGGTGTCAAGTCTTCGGCCAGAAGCAATTTTAACCAATCCAGCACTTCCGAGGTGGAGGGCTTTTTTTTCAATCCCGGCGTTTCACGCAATTCGTAAAATTGCGTCAAAGCCGTTGTCAAAAGCTCTGGTTTGATGCGCGGAAAATGTACTGCCACAATCGCCTTTAGCGTTTCAGGATCGGGAAAGCGGATGTAATGGAAAAAACAGCGCCGCAAAAATGCATCGGGCAGGTCTTTTTCGTTATTGGAAGTGATAATCACGATCGGCCTGTGGCGCGCGCGGATTGTCTCTCCTGTTTCGTATACGAAAAACTCCATTTTATCGAGTTCTTGCAACAGATCATTGGGAAACTCGATATCCGCTTTGTCAATTTCGTCAATCAGCAGGACAACCCGCTCCTCGGCCTCGAATGCCTGCCATAGCTTGCCTTTGCGGATATAGTTGCTGACATCTTCCACGCGCGCATCGCCCAACTGGCTGTCACGCAACCGCGAGACTGCGTCATATTCATATAGCCCCTGTTGGGCGCGCGTGGTGGATTTGATTGACCAGTCGATCATCGGCAGGCCAAGAGATGCCGCAATCTGAAGGGCCAGCTCGGTTTTCCCCGTGCCCGGCTCTCCCTTCACCAGAAGCGGGCGTTGCAAGACGACAGCCGCATTCACGGCAACTTGCAGATCATCGCTGGCAATGTAGCGCGCGGTCGAGGTGAAACGCATGTCAGGCCCTGTTCTGAGTGGGGCGGGCCGCCGAAAGGCCCGTGTTTCCCGCAACCTAGCCTGCGCGCTGCGGCGCGACAAGGTGAGTGCGGTCTTGCAGATACATTTGTGCGGAAAACGCTGTGTGAAAAGGCGTGACAATTCCGGGAGCATCCGCTATCCCGCCCACAATAGTGCGGGATATAGGTGAATCGCAATGAGTAACCTCAACACTTATGATCCGGCGGGGACACAGGAGCGGGGAATGAAACCAGAAGTATTCCTTCCGGAAGATTATCGGCCGGCCGAAGACGAACCCTTCATGAATGAGCGCCAGCTAGAATATTTCCGGCGCAAGCTGATTGTCTGGAAAGAGGATATTCTGAAGGGCAGTCAGGAAACCTTGGCCGAGCTGGCCAATTCCAGCCGCAATATTCCTGATGTGGCAGATCGCGCTTCGGAAGAGACGGATCGCGCGTTGGAGTTGCGCACCCGTGATCGCCAGCGCAAGCTGATTTCCAAAATCGATGCCGCACTGCGCCGTATTGAAAACGGGGAATTCGGCTATTGCGAGGCAACGGGAGAGCGTATCTCTCTCAAGCGCTTGGATGCGCGTCCGATCGCGACCATGACCTTGCAGGCGCAAGAAGCACATGAGCGTAACGAACGGGTGCATCGCGACGATTGAGCGTGCTGCGCCAACGGGACAGGTAAAGGACACCGGGCGCAGATTGCGGGCCGGTGTTTTTTTTGGCGAAGGGGTGGGTATGCATCTGTCTGGGCTTGAGGTTGTGGTGGTGGGCGGCGGCGTGGCCGGGCTGGCCGCAGCGGCGGCGTTGGTGCAGCGCGGCGCCCGCGTAACAGTGCTGGAACAGGCTGGCGGGTTTTTGGAAGTAGGGGCGGGCATTCAGATCAGCCCCAATGGTGCGCGCGTCCTTGCCGCGTTGGGGCAGCGCGAGGGACTTTCGGAAATCGCGCTGCGCAGCCGCGCAGTTGTGCTGCGCGAGGGGCAAAGCGGACGCCCGGTATTGCGCCTTGCGCTGCCAGAGGATGGCCCCGGTTTTCATCTGATCCACCGCGCCGATATCATTACGCTTCTGGAACGCGCAGCAGCTGGCATACATACGCGCTTTGTGGCCCATGTTACCCAGATCACGCCAGAGGGGCCGCGCCCAAGTGTCACTTTGGCTGGGGGCGAGCGGGTGAGTGCCGATCTGGTGCTGGGGGCGGATGGGTTGCATTCTGTCCTGCGCAAAACCTTGAATCCGACAGCGCAAGATGCGCCTTTTTTCACAGGCCAAGTTGCATGGCGCGCGCTGATCCCTTGCGCGCCCGATGCCCCGCGCGAGGCCGAGGTTTTCATGGGGCCGGGGCGCCACCTTGTCAGCTATCCGCTGCGCGGGGGGGCAATGCGCAATATTGTGGCCGTGGAAGAGCGCACCGATTGGGCGCAAGAAGGCTGGAACCATCCAGATAACCCCGCAACTATGCGCCGCGCCTTTGCGGGCTTTGGCGGCCCAGTGCCCGATTGGCTGGCGCAGGTGGACAAGTTGTGGCTTTGGGGCCTGTTTCGCCATCCTGTTGCGCCTTGCTGGCAGGCAGGGCATGCGGCGGTTTTGGGCGATGCGGCCCATCCCACACTTCCATTCATGGCGCAGGGCGCGAATATGGCGTTGGAAGATGCGTTTTGCCTTGTGCGCCAGCTGGAACAGGCCGCCACCATCCCCGACGCTCTTGCGCGCTATCAAATGGCCCGAAAGGGCCGGGTAACACGGGTTGTGGCTGCCGCCACCAAGAATGCGCGCAATTACCACCTGCGTACGCCGTTTGCACAGATTGCGCATATGGCCTTGCGCGTATCGGGCAAGCTTGCACCCAATGCCCCCTTGCGTCAATTTGGCTGGATATATGACCATGATGTCACGGAAACGTGAGTGCAGATGACATTCACCCAGTGCCGCACCACATAAGGCGCAGGCGGGAACGGGGCTTTTGATGGAGTCAGATCAGATTATGCGGCTGGTGTATCTGGGGGTCTGGGGCACAGTGCTTATCAGTTATTTTCTGGTGGCACGGTCACAGGGGCTTGGCCAGAGCTTGCGCCATCTGGTGCTTTGGGGCCTGATTTTCGTGGGAGTCGCGGCTGGCTATGGGCTGTGGCAGGATATCACGCGCGATCAGAGCATTTCTGTCTCCGGGTCGGGTGCGATTGTGCTGCGCGCCGGGCGCAATGGGCATTTCAATCTGGATTTACAGGTCAATGGCACGCCGGTAAATTTCATCCTCGATACGGGGGCGTCCGATCTGGTACTGTCTCAGGCGGATGCTGCACGGGTGGGGCTTGATCCGCAAAGCCTGCCCTATCTGGGCCGCGCGCGCACGGCTAATGGCGAAGTGGGGCTTGCGCGCGTTACACTGGATGACGTGGTGCTTGCCCATGATGGGCTTGAAATCCGCGACAAGAATGTCCCCGCCTTTGTGAATGAGGGGGAGCTGGATGTCTCGCTTCTGGGCATGGGCTATCTGCGCCGTTATGCCCGGATTGCGATTGAAGGGGACAGGCTTATTCTGGAACGCTAGGGCTTGGCCATGCTGAGGCCTTTAGTCATTCACAAGTGCAGAATGCGCAATTCCCTTGTCTGGATGCTATCAGAGCGCTAGGACATGATCAAATCCAGACAGACGGACACATAAAGGACAGCGGAAAATGCCAGACGATCTGATCAATTCCTTCATGACAGGCCCGGATGAACAAGGGCGCTTTGGCATTTACGGGGGGCGCTTTGTCTCGGAAACACTGATGCCGCTGATTTTGGCACTGGACGCGGAATATGAACACGCCAAAACCGATGCCAGTTTCTGGGCGCAGATGGATGATCTGTGGACACATTATGTGGGCCGCCCGTCGCCCATGTATTTTGCCGAACGCCTGACAGAGCATTGCGGCGGGGCCAAGATTTACCTCAAACGTGACGAGTTGAACCATACCGGCGCGCATAAGATCAACAATGTTCTGGGCCAGATCTTGCTGGCCATGCGCATGGGCAAAACCCGGATCATCGCAGAAACCGGCGCGGGCCAGCATGGCGTGGCAACGGCCACGGTCTGCGCGCGTTTCGGGTTGAAATGCGTGGTCTATATGGGCGCGCATGATGTGGAACGCCAAGCGCCCAATGTGTTCCGCATGAAGCTGTTGGGGGCAGAGGTTGTGCCCGTACGCTCTGGCAGAGGCACGCTGAAAGACGCGATGAATGACGCGCTGCGCGATTGGGTTACGAATGTGCGCGACACATTCTATTGCATTGGCACAGTTGCAGGCCCGCACCCTTACCCCGCGATGGTGCGTGATTTCCAATCCATTATCGGCAAAGAAGCCCGCGCGCAGATTCTGGAGCGCGAAGGCCGCTTGCCCGATACGATTATTGCTGCAATCGGCGGCGGATCAAACGCGATGGGGCTGTTTTTCCCGTTTCTGGATGACAAGGATGTCAATATCATCGGGGTAGAGGCCGGGGGGCGCGGCGTGGATGCGCGCATGGAGCATTGCGCCAGCCTGACAGGCGGGCGCCCCGGCGTGTTGCATGGCAACCGCACCTATCTGCTGCAAGATGAGGATGGTCAGATATTGGAAGGGCATTCCATCTCTGCGGGCCTTGATTATCCCGGCATTGGCCCGGAACATGCCTTGCTGAAAGATGTGGGCCGCGCGCAATATGTCTCCATCACCGATGATGAAGCTTTGGCCGCGTTCCAGACATGCTGCGCGCTGGAAGGGATCATCCCCGCGCTGGAACCCAGCCATGCCTTGGCCCATGTTCTGAAAATCGCGCCAAGCTTGCCCAAGGATCACTTGCTGATCATGAATATGTGCGGGCGGGGGGATAAGGATATCTTCACCGTGGCAAAGCATCTGGGCTTTGAGATGAGCGTATAAGGCA
>JAIUNA010000117.1 GCA_022565265.1 Roseinatronobacter sp.
CCCGCGATCCGTCATCGTCACAAGCATATCCCCAAGCAAAGCCCCAAGCCGAGGCTCCAAGCCCTTGTCCTTCAAAAACAACCCAACAATCCCACACATCCTCAACACTCCCCAAATCCACCTCGCATAAATCTAGCAGTATCACCGCAGCAATTCAACTACCAAGAAACAATTTTTCATTTAAGGCGCATCATTCTCTACGCTGCGAATTTCTCAAGTTTTGCTTGACAGAATGTCGCAGAGCATTTCACATCATGAAACAAATTTTCTGCGGAAGGAGGAGTCGTAGAATTTTTGTGCGCGGCGCTGCGTCATTGGACAGCCCCGAAGCACAAAACCGTCGTGCCTGTAGCGAAAGGGAGGAGCAAGGGTGGACACACAACTAAACGCAATCACAACAATCTTCACTGAGTTCTATTACTGGGTCACAATACCATTGATGTTTCTGATCCATGTTGGCTTTTGCATGTATGAGGTCGGAGCCAGCCGACGACGGAACCATCTGCATACCCTGATGAAGAACTCCATGATCATTCCTCTGGTCACGATCACTTTCTTCTTCTTCGGTTGGTGGCTCTATTGGGCCCTGCCGAACGGGCCTTTCATCACTGGCGGCATTCTTTGGGAGGACGCTGCCGCCAATGCTGCAAATTCCCCGACAATGGGTACCAATCTGGATGACAGGATCACCGGTGTCTTCTGGGCAGCATTTCTTTTGTTTTCGTGGACGGCTGCATCCATTGTCTCCGGTGCCGTGATTGAGCGGATCAACTCCGGAGCCTTCTGGGTGCTGGCAGTGGTAATCGGTTCGGGCGCATGGATCATAGATGCGTCCTGGGGCTGGCATCCGAATGGCTGGATGGTGCAGATTCTGGGCTATCACGATGCCTATGCGTCTGGGGTTATCCACGCCATTGCAGGCGGTTTTGCACTGGGCGTGTTATGTGTTCTTGGGCCGAGGCTGGGGAAATTCGCGGCCGACGGCACCCCGCGCAACATCCTGCCACATAATCCTTGGATGGTCGCTGTGGGACTGTTCATTATCTATACCGGATTCTGGGGCTTTTATGTGGCCTGTAACATCCCGATCATCTCACCGGCAGAAATTGACGGCGTGATTGTGGGCACAACATGGACAGCAACGACAATTTACCTCACGCCAACATCCCTCAGCGCGATTACCTTCAACTTCCTGATGTCACTTTCAGGCGGCATGCTGGTGGCCTTTGCGGTGTCCAAGGGGGATGCGTTCTGGACATATTCCGGCGGCTTGGCCGGGATTATCTGCGCCTCTGCGGGCAATGACCTGTATCATCCAATTCAGGCCATGTTCGTGGGCTGCATCGGGGCGTTTGTTGCCTACAAGATGCATCACTTTGTCGAGCGGCGTTTCAAGATTGATGATGCTGTCGGCGCAGTCGCTGTACATGGCTATGCCGGGTTTGCCGGGCTGGTGATTGCGGGCTTTCTGCTTTGGGGGCACCCGGCAGGAGCATATGAGGGCTATGCCAGCATCAACCCGCTGGGCCAGTTCCTTGGAGCGATCATCATGTTTGGTGTTCTGGGCTTCCTGCCTGGCTGGATCGTCGCAAAGATACTGCATGGCTTTGGCTTGCTGCGTATCCCGCGCGAAATCGATATCATTGGACTGGATTTTCAGGATATGCAGATGGAGCGTGCAGCAGAGCGCGAAGTCCGCGAAGCGAAACAGAATCTTGTCTAGATTGAACACTGGAAAGGAGTATCCATGTCCACAACTGGTATCACAAGCTGGGCTGTCGATTTGGCAGAGGTGGGGCCTATATATCCGTTTCAGGGGAGCGAGACTCTGTTATGGATCATGGGCGTGGCGTTCTGGATCGGCTGGCATGTATGGTCAATCCGCTGGGAGAAGGCCTATCAGCGTGACCGTATTGCCAAATATGGCGATAAAGAAACCTTGAAAAAATCTCTCGATTTGCATTGACGCCAATAAATGGGTAGCCCGGTTCCGGGCTACCCTGCTAAGCTATATACCTCAGAAACGGCGACTGTTGCGCAAGCAGTCATCCGCGAAAACGCCCCGCCGCGCAGGATTGGACAGATAGAGCATGGCTTGGATTTATCTTGTTATTGCCGGAGTTCTTGAGGTTATCTGGGCGTTTTTCATGAAGAAATCTGTTGGTTTCACGATCATGCTTCCAACCGTCATCACGATTGTCACGATGGTTCTCAGCTTCGGGCTTTTGTCAATGGCGATGCGGTCTTTGCCGCTGGGCACGGCCTATGCGGTCTGGACAGGGATTGGGGCTGTCGGGGCCTTCTCTGTTGGGATCCTTTCCCTGGGCGAGGCAGCGTCGCCCATGCGCATTGTCGCTGCATTGCTGATTGTTGCAGGCATTGCGCTGATGAAACTTGCCAGCCTCGATACTTAGCCCTGAATGCAGTCCTGGCGCTGCGCCCACCGATCACCCGCTCTGTTTTGATCGCTTATGCGGCTTTGTGGAGGGTGCCCCTTCCTTTGCCCGGCCTTCGGTATCGGCCATGCACACAGCTTGATTCGCGGTTCATCGGCGAAGTGGTTTAAAAATTGGTTCGCCCCGGCACCAAAGATCGCGTGACAAATAGCCAGATGACCGCGATTTCAGAGAGATAAATTGCCCTTGAGTAAAATTATTTTCTTTAAGTATTGATTTTTTGAAGCTGATTTGCCCAACTATACCAAGTTTCTCGCTTTGCGCCGCGCCCACAAGCAACCGCAACGAACCAGAAAGAACCAAACAGAACCAAAGGGGAGGTAAGAGATGACGACATCGTGGCGTTTTTCAGTTTTGGCAGACAGGCACCGGGCGATGGGATCGGCCCTGGAGGATTGGTCTGGGATGGGCACGGCCTGGAGCTATGACAAGGATCAGGAAGAAGAATATCTGGCAATCCGCACCAAGGCGGGGTTCATGGATGTGTCAGGCCTAAAGAAAGTGCATGTTGTGGGGCCGCATGCCTTTCATGTGATCGATCGCGCCACAACACGTTCGGCAGACAAGATCAAGCCAGGCCGCAGTTCCTATGCGACGATGCTCAATGATGACGGCAAGTTCATCGATGATTGCGTGATCTACCGCACTGGCCCCAACAGCTACATGGTTGTGCATGGTTCGGGGCAAGGACATGAGCAACTGACCATGGCTTCGACGGGGCGCGATGTGGATATCCGCTTTGATGCCAATCTGCATGACATCTCGTTGAAAGGGCCGCTGGCGGTGGATTTTCTGGAAGCGCAGGGCGTGCCGGGCATCCGCGATCTGCCCGATTTTGCCCATAGCCAGACCATGCGCTGGGACAAGCCGGTGATGATCTCGCGCACGGGCTATACGGGCGAGCGTGGATACGAGATTTTCTGCCGCGCGCAAGATGCTGTCGAAATTTGGGACGCGCTGGTCGAGAAAGGCGCACCGATGGGGATTATCCCGACACGCTTTACCACGCTCGATCTGTTGCGCGCGGAAAGCTATCTGCTGTTCTTCCCCTATGACAATTCCGAGAAATACCCCTTCGAGAACGAGAAATGCGGAGATACCCTCTGGGAACTGGGCTTGGATTTCACTGTCTCCAAGGGCAAGACGGGCTTTCGCGGCGCCGAAGAGCATTACCGCCTGAAGGGCAACGAGCGCTTCAAGATTTATGGGGTGAAGCTCGAAGGCACCACGCCTGCCGAGGAAGGTGCGCCGCTGATGAAAGACGGCAAACAGGTGGGCGTTGTCACAATCGGCATGTATTCCTCGCTCAACACGCACAATGTGGGCATTGCGCGGATGCCGGTCGATTGCGCCGTGGATGGCACACCGCTGGTGGTCAAGAACTCGGATGCCGAGATCGCTTGCGTGGCCCAGTCCATGCCCTTCTACGACCCGGATAAAAAACGCCGCACGGCGAAAGGCTGAACACAGGCGGGCGCGGTTCATCTTGGGCCGCGCCTTTTTTGCGAGATGACAGACGGAGCAAGACCCCGGATGAGCAAGTTCGATTTCCCCCCGTCCATTCCCAGCCGCCCGGTTTATGGCACGCTTGAGCCGCGCAAGGGCACGCAGCATTTGATGATCGCCGATGGCGAAGGCGCAGAAGCACTTCTTGATCTGGCCAGCGTGGCCCCTGAGATCATTGCGCAGGCGCATGTCATCTTCATCCCGCAAGGGGCAGCGGCGCTGGCCGACAAGCTGCGCGCCACTGGCCCCGCGATCCTGCATATTGGCCCCAGCTACCCGGCGACAGTGCAGCGCATCCGCCGCGTGCTGCAAGACACAGTGATGGGCGCGCAAATCTATCTGGCGGGCACCGAGGGGCTGATCGGGCAGGCAATGAACGAGGCGTTGCAAGCCGGTATCCCGATGGAAGCGATTCAGACCGAGCATCGCGGCTCTGTCGCGCGGCGGGTGCAATGCGTGCATTGCAAAGGGATCACCGAGGATGTGATGACCGACCCGTTCATCTGTAGCCATTGCGGGCTGAACCTGTTCGTGCGCGACCATTATTCACGCAGGCTGGCGGCGTTTCAGGGCGTGTGCATCGATGCCGAAGACCCCGGCGAGGTACCGGAACCTGTGGAGTTGTATACATGAGCGCAGGCACGCAGAAAATCCCGGTAATTGTCCGGGCCAAGGTCAGGCTGAATGATCTGGTCACGCGGTTTGAGTTTGAGCATGCCGAGGGCGGCAGTCTGCCGCCGTTTTCGGGCGGGGCGCATACAGTGGTCGAGATGCAGGATGGTGACCGGCTGCGCCTGAACCCCTATTCGCTGATGTCCGATCCGATGGATACCAGCCATTACGCAATCTCGGTACGGCGCGATGATCAGGGGCGCGGTGGCTCGATCTTTTTGCATGACAAGGTGCAGGTGGGTGACCGGATGGTGATCAGCTACCCGGTCAACCTGTTCGCACTGGATTTGACGGCAAAGAAACACCTGATGTTCGCAGGCGGAATCGGGATCACGCCCTTCCTGTCACAGATCCGGCAGTTGGAACGGATCGCGGGGCGGTTCGAGCTGCACTATTCGGTGCGCAATGCAGCCCTTGCCAGTTATGCGGCGGATCTGACCACGCGCCACCCGGCGCATGTGCATGTCTATCACGACGACGCTGGCCAGCGTATACCACTGCGCGATCTGCTGAAGGGCCAGCCGCTGGGCACGCATGTCTATGTCTGCGGCCCGCGCGGCATGATCGACTGGGTACTGACCACGGCGGCTGATCTGGGCTGGCCACAAGCGGCGGTGCATTACGAGGAATTTCTGGCCCCCCAGTCCGGCAAACCCTTCGCGGTGGAATTGGCCGCATCGGGCAAAACGGTGCAGGTGGGCGAACATGAAAGCCTGCTGGAAGCCATAGAGCGCGCGGGCGTCGATGCACCTTACTTATGTCGGGGCGGGGCCTGCGGGCAATGCGAAACCCGCGTGATCCGCCATGACGGGACAATCGTGCACAATGACCATTGGCTGGACGAAGACGAACATGCCAGCGGCGAAAAGATCATGCCCTGTGTCAGCCGCTTTGACGGCAAGACACTGGTGCTCGACCGTTAAGGGGGGAATGCCATGACCATCCAGTTCAATGACGAGACGTTTCGCGATGATTACACTTTCCGCAACTCGGACTGGGCGATAAAGCGCTTTCCCTTTCCGTTTCACGAAGACAGTTACATGTATTCGGTCAATATGGAGCAGCATCGCGGCGGGCCAAAAGGCTCTGTCTATGAAAAGCGCTTCGATGTGGATGAGCACTATATCTCGGAAATGCGCGACCGGGCACTGGTGCTGGCCGAAGACCCGCTACGCTGCCAGTCGCTGCCACATATGACGCTGGCAGGCTGGGACTTGCTGGAGCTGATCATGGTCAGCAAATCCGAGGATTACCCGGATCTGTTTGAGTTGCACCGCAACGGCGACACATGGCGCTGGATCAACAAGCCCTTGGGCATTGATGACACCTTCACTTTCATGGACGAGGCAAGCCTGCCTTACGGCCCGATGGAATATATCACGCGGCAGGCACAGGGAGATTACGCGGTGCTGGATCAGCGCGAAAACAACCTGTGGATGGATGCAGGCATGGTTACGACACAGGCAGACTGGTCGCTGGATTTCGATATCGGGATGAATTTCTTTGAATGGCACGCACCTGTGCCGATGGCGCATGAAATGGGCGTGTTCAAGCGGGCGCTGAAATTCTTGCTCAATATCCAGCAAGGCAGCCCCGCGCGGCGGCTGAACTGGACGATGACAGTCAATCCGCTGTTGGATACCAGCCCTGAAAATTACCACAAATGGGGCGTGCAGAAAACCACGCTCACGCCCGAAAATATCGGTCGCAAGCAGCATCTGCGCGATGAATTGCAAACCTTCTATCGCCTGCCGCGCTCGAATGCGCTGGTCTTTCCGATCCGCTGCTACCTGATCGCGCTGGAAGATCTTGTGACGGTGCCGAAATGGGGCCGCCGCTTGCACCGCGTGATCCGCGACCTGCCCGACGAACTGGCCACCTATAAGGGCTTTATCCGCAATCGCCCCATGATCCTTGACTATCTGTCACATTATGATGACGGCAAACCCACCTCGCCCGGCATCTGGCCAGACCTCGACACCGAGCCGCCGCTGCAAAAATATGTCAGCCGTTTTGCGGGTAACAGATGATCGACAAATACCGGGCCGGAAGCTTCTCCAACACTTCCGGCCCGTGCGGCGCGTCAGCGTCAAAAAACAACGTGTCGCCGGGGCGCAGATGATAAAGCGTATTGTTGTGACGATACTGCAACTCCCCTTCGAGCATGTAAATCGTCTCAATGCCGCCATGCTGAAACGTGGGGAAAATATCCGATTCTGTGCTCAGGGTAATCAGATAGGGTTCAACCATCACCCCGCTCGCATTGGCCCCGATATGTCCAAGCAGGTTGTATTGATGGCCCGCCCGCGTGCCCGCGCGCTCTATCTCCACACCTTCACCCGCCCGCGTATGCACGGCCTCGCGATGCTCTTCAAATCCGCGAAAGAAGGATGTCAAAGGCACACTCAGCGCATGGGCGAGTGTTTGCAAGGTGGTCAGCGAGGGAGAGGTATTGCCATTCTCGATCTTGGACAACATACCGATGGACAGGCCAGTGCGCGCGGCAAGCTCTGCTACAGTGATGTCCTTTTGCCGACGAAAGGCGCGCACCTCGCGCCCTATGGCAACTTCCAGCACATTCTCGCGCTCGTCACGCAGCCGATGCGGATCTTGACTGAGTTTCGCATTCTGCTGCGGGGATGCGGTTTTCTCGAATACCTTCGACATGAATATTCCTTCGGCGGCTTTATAAACGATCCTATACCTGCGCGGGAGGGTGGAGAATGTTTCACCAAAGTATAAGTCGCGCCACCGGAAAAGAAAATATCCATCTGGGATTGCTGATCTTCCCCGGTTTTCCAATGGCATGCCTGACCTCGATGATCGCACCGTTGCGCGCCGCCAATGAGATATCTGGGGAAACGGCGTTTCGCTGGACATTGATTTCCGAGACAGGTGCACCGGTAAACAGCAGTGCCATGGTTCGGTTTCATCCGTCTTGTGATCTGATATCCCTGCGCGATATGGATTACCTGATCGTGCTCAGCCCCCCCGATGCCCAGTTCGACACTCCGCGCAAGGGATTTGGCGCATTGCGCGCTCTGGAACGTCATGGCACGATTCTTGGTGGGGTCAGCGGGGGGGGGTATTCCTGCTGGCGCGCGCAGGTGTGATGGATGGGCATGTAACCTCTGTACATTGGTGCTATGCTGCGGCCTTCGCAGCAGAATTTCCAGACCACGCCACAACAGATGAAGTGATCATGCCAGACAGGCGCCGCGTGACAGTGGCAGGCGCTGCCGCGGCCTTCGATCTGGCCCTGATGATGATTGACAAGCGCCTTGGTGCGGATGTGATGACCGAAGTCGCCTGCTGGTTTCAACATCCCATGGTGCGCGGAGAGGGGGTGCTACAGAAAATCCCCACACCGCGCGTAGCTGTCACTGTAGACATGTTGCCCGATCTTCTCTCGCGCGCTGTGCGGTTGATGTCCAAAAATCTGGAAGACCCGATCTGCATTGCAGATATTTGCGAACAGATTGGTATTTCTCCCCGCCATCTCGAACGCTTGTTCAAAAAACTGACCGGTAAAAGCCCCTTGATATACTATCGCAACATGCGTTTTGCAGCGGCCCGGCAACTTGTGATGTATTCGAACCGCTCGATGCGCGAGATTGCCGAAGCGATAGGATATTCCAGCGCGGGGCCATTTCGCACACGCTATCGCGAAATCTACGGCCTCACCCCGGAAGATGACAGGCGGAAGATCAATATGTTTCGCCTGCGCGATACCGTCCCCTTGCCTTCAGGCGCGGCGCCTCTCGGAGCAACGGTGTCATAAAGGCGCGCAGATGCGTGCACAAAGAGGCCGGACAGGCCCGGATTTGCGCCGTCCAGATTTGCACGCCCAACCAGACTGCGGCCCTCGCGGGGCCGTTGAAATGGCATTTGCTGCCCTACCCAACAACTCCCGGCCTTGCGGTGCGGGTGCCAGTGCCAGAGCCTTGGGGGCGTTAATGATTCGGCACAGATTTACCTTTTCCGGGAAGGTGCGAATTGGCCAGCGGGCTGCCGGAACCAGTTTGATCCAGTCTGTACCAAATTTGCCCAATAAATCAGATATATGAAAAATATATTCCTTAAAGTTAAGTTTTCTTTTTGCGAATAGCAGCATTTCCGGCAGTCTTTGCATATTCGGGCGACCCGCGCGCGGGTGTCAGAACCAATAATCAGACCAGTTCCGACGCATTGGTGCATGCGCCGGTGCAGGCCAGGGCAGCAAAGCCAGGAAACCACCTAACAACAGGAGAGGGACATGTCGCTTAACCTTGCAGCAGTGCAGGCAGATCAGGTTAGCCTGAGTTCGCTTGTACAGAACCTTGTCTATGCATCCGGCACAGTTGGCGCAATCATGGTCGTTGTTGGCCTGCTGATGATTGATGCCGGAACGACCCGCAATAAAAACCTGCTGACCTCAACCATCGAGAAGCTGATGGGCTTTTTCATTGGCTTTGCAGTCTATTTCCTCATCGGTTTCGCCTTCTGGGCCGCACAGTATTATGTGATGGAAGAGGCCACATTGGGCGATTCTGTCGCCGATTGGTGGCTGGGGGGCAATATGCTGAATGCGCGCGCGCATGATATACCCGGCGATGTGTTTCCGGGGCTGAACAACTTTCAGATATTCGTGTTCTTCCTTGCGTGTTTTGCGGGGATAATAAATGTGCTCCTGCATTTCGCGGTTGCGGAACGGATGAAGGCGGCCGCCTATTTTGTGATGTGTATTGCCGCGACCCTTGTCTCATCGGCATTGAGTTGGGCAACATGGGGCTCCGTTGGGCCGCTGACGAATCCGGGTTTCCACGATTTCTTTGGCGTGGGCTTTGTATATCTCTTTCCGGCAGGTATGGCGCTTGTGCTAGTGCCAAAGCTGGGCGCACGGCCCGGCATGTTCACCCCGCACCCCAAAGTGCCAAGCTATAACGCACCCAGCATAGGGTTGGCCGCAACTGGCCTGATGACCATTTTTGCC
>JAIUNA010000118.1 GCA_022565265.1 Roseinatronobacter sp.
TATCTCTTCAAGTTCCAATCATGTCAAACAACACCAAGACAAAAAATCACAGCAGATGCACCCTAAACTACGGCGCAACCCCCGTTTCCCTGCCTCGAATTCAAAACACAGACCCAATCAAAAACACATAAGCGCCTCAATCCGATCCGCAACCAACAACGTTCCCGCCGCCGGTGAAGCGCTATCTAGATAACACAGCGAGAAGGCGCAACCCCAAAATTCATCACCACCATAAAAAAAATCACAGGACGGATTTTAGCGGCAATACGGCCCGCCACGATGGCGCGCTGTGTCATAGTGGAAATGGGTTTCATGGCGACCATCCGAGCCGGGGCCAAGCGTTGTGCCGAAAGTACCGCAGGCGGCGCGATGCATCTGGCGCAGCGCCCGTGAATGGCGCGAGGCACGCCAATCACGGGCCACGCTGATTTCGCTGCCATTGGCAAGCTGGATCGCGCTGATATCTATCGCCCGACCGCGCCCATGTTCGGAGATGCGCGCCCCTGCAATATGGTTGCGCGTACGGCAGGCGTAATGCGCAGCTACCTGCACCCCGACCACGCCGCCCCCTGTGCGCCCCACAGCGGGCCTGACACCGCGCTGCACCCACCGATGCAAGGCCGCAGCCGTTTCGCAATCCATGATCGCAGCCTGTGACAGCTTTACGCCGTCCACATGTGTCACGCGCACAGGCGCGGCCACACCGCAGCCAGCCACGGCAGATGTAATGGGGGGAATCGCTTCGCCCTGAATGCCGCTGATTCCGCACAGATTGCCCGCCGCGCGCGCGCCTGTCACAGCGCGCGGGGTCTGGCCGCGAAAAGAGACATTTTGCAACGGGTTCATGCGTGACAGAAAGCCCCTGCCCTCGCCGCGCAGATCACTGATGATAGGCAGCGCCCGAACTCCGCGATCCGCAGGACGATCCGAGCTACAGCCAGACACCCCAATGACAAAAGCCATCAGCCCGAAGAGCGCAAGCCGCCTCATCGCTCTGCTCCTTAATGTCGGACACGTCCGAAATCCGGCGCGTCGGTATCTTGCCCTGCGTCAATGATACCACGACGAATCGCCCGTGTCCGTGTGAAATAATCATGTAACAATGCGCCATCGCCCTGCCTGATCGCACGTTGCAGGGCAAAAAGTTCTTCTGTGAAACGGCCCAGAATTTCCAAAGTGGCCTCTTTGTTCGTCAGGAACACATCGCGCCACATGGTTGGGTCTGACGCCGCGATTCGGGTGAAATCCCGAAAGCCCGCGGCAGAATATTTGATAACTTCGCTATCTGTCACGCGGCGCAGATCATCGGCCACGCCCACCATTGTATAGGCAATCAGTTGTGGCGTGGGGCTGGTTACAGCCAGCACCAGATCATGATGGGGTGCATCCATCAGATCGACATTCGCCCCCATGCCGCGCCAAAGCTGTTCCAGCCGCGCCAAGGCATCAGGATCGCAGCTTTCCTGCGGGGTCAGGATGCACCAGCGATTGTCGAACAATTCCGCAAACCCCGCGCGCGGGCCGGAATGTTCTGTGCCCGCAAGCGGATGGCCCGGAATGAAATGCACACCGTCCGGCATATGCGGGGCGACAGCATCAATCACCGCCTGTTTGACAGAGCCGACATCTGTCACTGTGGCGCCCGGTTGGAGATGCGGCGCAATTTCGCGCGCGACATCCTCCATCGCGCCCACAGGCACGCAGAGCACCACCAGATCGGCGCCCTGAACAGCTTCTGTGGCAGTGTCATAAACTCTATCCACAAGCCCGATATCACGCGCAATGGCGCGGGTTTCAGCAGAACGCGCTGTGCCAGCAGTTGCACCCGCCAGCCCCCCCCGGCGCAGCGCATGTGCCATGGAAGATGCAATCAGGCCCAGACCAATAAAGGCCACGCGCTGATAGAGCATGCTCATCCCTGTTGCTCCGCCAATGTCTGACGTTCCATGAAGGCGGCGATCACATGGGCCACGCGGCGGCAGGCGGATTCGTCGCCCACTGTGATACGCAGCGCTTCTGGCAAGCCATAACTGGCCACCTGCCGCACGATCAGACCATCAGCCAAAAGCGCCGCATTGCAGGCCTCTGCCTGCGCCGCCGATGCAAAGCGCGCCAGCACGAAATTGGCGAAAGAGCGGTCTGTCGGCACGCCCAACTCATTGAGGCGATCGGCCAGCCAATCGCGCAACCGGGCGTTTTCAGACAGCGAGCGCATGATATGCGCGCTATCGCCCAGCGCAGCTTCGGCCACATCCAACTGGATACTGGATAGGTTGAACGGCCCGCGCACACGGTTGAGCACATCAATCACATGCTGCGGCCCATAGCCCCAGCCCACGCGCAACCCGCCCAGCCCAAACAGCTTCGAGAAGGTGCGAGGCATCCCCACATTGTCGCGCGCATCCACCAAGGCCGCGCCGCCATCATATTCCGCCGCATATTCGGCATAGGCCCCATCCAGCACCAAAAGCGCGCGCGCAGGCAGCGCCTCGGCCAGCCGAGTAACTTCTGACAGGGGAATCATTGTGCCCGTCGGGTTGTTGGGATTGGCGATAAACACCAGCTTGGTACGCTCCGTCACTGCCGCAAGCAGGGCATCGACATCGGTGGTTCGATCACGCTCTGGCGCAGCAACCGGGGTTGCCCCGGCTGCAAGCGCAGAAATGCGATACATCAAAAAACCATGCTGGCTGTAAAGCACCTCATCGCCCGGCCCGGCATAGGCTTGGCAGAGGAATGTTATAATCTCGTCCGAGCCTGCGCCGCAAATAATGCGCGCGCCATCCAGCCCGAAATGCGCGGCCAGTGCGGCGCGCAAGCTGGCATGATCTGTGGATGGGTAGCGATGCAAATCATGCCCCGCGCGCGCATAGGCCAGTCGCGCCATATCGCCTGCCCCAAAAGGGTTTTCATTGGAAGAAAGCTTCACCACTTCATCGCGCCCGGCAATCTTGGATGTGCCGCCCTGATAGAGGGCGATATCCAGAATACCCGGCTGTGGGCGAATGGTCGCGTGCATGTTTTGTGCTACCTCGTTGCCTTGCTTGGCTAGTCTTTAGCGCCGCAACCGGGGTGAGGCCAGCGCCTTGGCAAGTTTTTTTTATCCTGCGCCGCCGCGTTGCCTTTGTGCCGCGCCTTTAGGGGGTGTCATCACCAGAGGGATCATCCAACTTGCCCAACTGGCTGGCACGGGGAAATGTGCCCGTATCTGTGCGGGTTCGAGTGGCCAGAACCGGGCGATTGTCAGATACATTGGGGCGGTCTTCGCGCATGACAATGTAAATTCCGCTGGAGATGATAACCGCCGCCCCAATGATGGTAAAGAAATCCACCCTCTCGCTGAAGAACACCGCGCCGAAGATCACCGCCCAGATCATCTGCGAATATTGCATGGGCGCGATCTGATAGGCGGGTGAGCGTTTATAGGCGGCAATGACGCAAATGCTTGCAATCAGCGCCAGCACCGCCATCAGGGCCAAAGCGCCAAAATCTTCCAATGGCATGGGTTCGTAAACAAAGGGCAGCGCGGCCCCCATGATGAAGAGATTGGCCATCATCGGATAGAGCAGCAACACCACATTGCGTTCTTCCGCGCCGATCTTGCGTACGATGATCGACGCGAAAGCGCTGGAAAACGCGCCCAGCATTGCGGCCAGATGCCCAAGATTCAGGCCTTCGCCCTGCCCCGGCCGCAGCACGATCAGCACACCCACCAGCCCCAACACCACCGCCGCGCCACGGTGCAGGCCAACACGCTCGCCAAGAATGGGTACCGACAAAGCCGTAATCAGCAAGGGCGTGGCAAAAAGGATGGCGTAGGTTTGCGCCAAGGGCAGTACAGAGAAGGCATAAAACACCGAAACCCCTGTCACCACTGCCGCGAAGGTGCGCAGTGCCGTCCAGCCGGGACGGCGTGGCAGAAGATTACCATCTGTGGGATCGCGCATCAGCAGGAACATGGCCAGAGGCAGGCCCAGAAGCACGCTGAAAAACACGATCTGCACAGGCGAATATGTCCCGCCCAGCATTTTGACAATCACATCATGCGCTGAAAACAAAGCGAATGCCGTCAGCGCCAGAATTGGGCCGGCAAAAACAGACTGGCTAAGGCGATTGAATGCTGACATGGCGGCCCCGATTGGACTGCGCTATCGCTAACATGGGGCCGGGGCCGGTTTCAAGCGGGTTCAGCTTCTGCCTGCCAGAACAGCCGCGCGCTATCCGCCTGCATTTCAGCGCTTGCACGATCGAACCGCAAATAGGCAATCGCCTTGTTACCCGCTTGGGTAAATACCTGCCCGGCAGGCTTGCCAGCGGCTACAATCTCGGCTCCGACAGGGGCGCAGCCTTCGATGCCGACCGTCACAAGCCCTTTGCGCAGGCTGGTTTTATGCTGCATCCGCGCTGTCACCTCTTGCCCGACATAGCATCCCTTGCGGAAATCCACGCCGTGCAATCGTTCAAACCCGGCCTCCAATATGAATGTCTCATTGGGCAACAGCTCTATCCCGGATTCCGGGATACAATGGGCCACGCGCAGCGCGTCCCAATCGGTGCCATCATCGGGCAGCGCCTGACCATAGAGCCGCCAGCCCAAGGCGGGGTGGCGCGGATCAGGCAGCGCGCCGGCTGGCGCAGGGCCAGTGCCACGGCTTACGGCAATATCCAGTGGCGTAAGGCTGACTTGCGCGCGCAGCTTGAACGCCGCCAGACGGCGCAGCAACTCTGCCGCAATCGGTGGGGCAACATCTATCCAGATTACACCATCGGGGCGCGCCACCAGAAAGAAATCTGCCAGATATTTGCCCTGCGGAGACAGAAA
Organism: Roseinatronobacter sp.; assembly: GCA_022565265.1. Classification (GTDB taxonomy): domain Bacteria; phylum Pseudomonadota; class Alphaproteobacteria; order Rhodobacterales; family Rhodobacteraceae; genus Roseinatronobacter. The sequence continues at coordinate 4,823 of JAIUNA010000118.1, forward strand.
GGCGGCATAGACAATGCCATCACGCTCCAGCTTGCGCAGGTCGTTTGTGACCAGACCTTGCAGAAATTTGCTCGCATCCTGCCCTGAAACCTCAATGATTGCGCGCGTCATGCCTGCCTCTTGCCCGTTACTGCCCCATAGATAGGCTGTCTGGCCCCTGCCGAACAGGGGCCAAGCCTTCAATGTGCCGCGCGAATAAAAGTACCGTTGCGTAGGTCGCGGATTGCTTGCTGGATTTCGTCGCGCGTGTTCATCACGATGGGGCCATGCCATGCCACAGGTTCTTGCAATGGCGCGCCAGAGATCAGCAAAAACCGCACCCCCTGCTCTCCTGCCTGCACCGTCACTTCATCGCCTGTGCCAAAGCGGATCAGCGTGCGATCCCCCGACATGTCACGGATATTCACCTCTTGGCCCATGACCTCTTTTTCCAACAAAATCCCTGTTGGCTGCGACGCATCTGCAAATGCGCCCGATCCGGCAAAAACATAGGCAAAGGCCCGGCGATAGGTATCCACCTTGAAGGTTTTGCGCACCCCCGGCGGAACAGAAATATCCAGATATTGCGGATCGGCGGCAATGCCATCCACTGGCCCGCGCTTGCCCCAGAACTCTCCCACGATCACGCGCACTTTCGTTCCATCATCATCAATGACTTCGGAAATATCTGCGCCTTTCACATCCTGATAGCGCGGCGCTGTCATTTTCAGGTTGCCGGGCAGATTGGCCCACAGCTGAAACCCGTGCATCTGCCCTTTCGCGTTGCCGCGCGGCATTTCCTGATGCAGAATGCCCGAACCGGCGGTCATCCACTGGACATCCCCCGCCCCCAGCGTGCCGCGATTGCCAAGGCTGTCGCCGTGATCTACCTCTCCGGCCAGAACATAAGTGATCGTTTCAATCCCACGATGCGGATGCCACGGGAACCCGCGCAGGAAGTGTTCTGGGATATCGTTGCGGAAATCATCGAATAACAGGAAGGGATCAAGCTCTGTCGGGTCTTGAAACCCGAAGGCGCGGTGCAAATGCACCCCTGCACCTTCAAGTGTGGGCTGTGCCTTGCGGCTTTCCATGACGGGACGAATGGACATTTGGCTCTCCGATAATCAAACGGGTACATGCCTAAGATCGGCACGATCCCGCCAAATGACAACCCGCCACCAACGAACTGGCGCTGTTCACCAATGCACAGCCTTTGACAGAGGATTTGCCGGTCACAGCACACGCCCTGCCATTTCTTCACCTGTCATGGATGACTTCTATCTTGCCAAAGCTCTTGCAGGAGTTGTGCCATAGCGTCCCGGCACGGATCGCGCCAGCAAGCTATGGCCAGAGGGCACGCGAAAGAATATGCCCCCTGTTGGGTGCCGCCCAACAGGCCCCATATCCAGCAACATCTGGCCAGCTGTCAGAGCAAGACCCAAAGCGCGCCGGCCAGACAAAGCGCACCGACAGCCATCCACAACCGGACAGGCCCTTTCGCAAACAGCATCTCCGGCATAAGCCCAAGGGCGAGTTGCCTTGGGGCAGGATCACGCAGTTCCTGCAAAAACCCGCTCAAGCATTGTTCATCAAGCCCAAGCTCGCGCACCCTATACGCCCCTTGCCCTGCATGCCCCATGGCTTCCAACCTGCGGGCCGAGCGCAGTTTGGGCCAACGCGTCCAAACCTCGCGCGGGCTACCAGGGGGCAAGGCAACCTTCACCGGGTTGGCAACAATCCCCACCCGCGCCTGACGGCGCTCTAGCCGCATATCCCAATCTTCCATCCGCTCAGAGACCAAATTCTGGCTTTGCATCCCACACCTGCGATTCTTGTACAAACACCCACATCATGTAGCGCCCAAAGTTTTAAGATTACGCTAAGACCCGGCATGAAAGCGCAAGAATTGCGGCGCTTCACCTCCGCCCCGCCCTGCGCCCCGCCCTGCGCGCTCCGGGCAGTTTGGACGAAAATTCTGGCGGGCGTTTTGCAACCCATGCAACAAATGCCGCAAGTCTTGGATGCGCGCGCAGGGCAGAAATGGTGTTATACTCCCGCGCAAGGGCGCTTTCGCTCAAGCTGGCATGAATTTCACGGTGGCAGATATGGTGCAACAGCACAACTGGCCCCCGCTTGCCCCCTTTCAGCTTCGGGATCAGGTGGTGCAGGCTTTGTGGCGCATGGGGCGGAATAGGCCTGTCACATAGCGGGCAGACAGGCAGACCGCCCAGATCGTCCGTATCGAGATATTCCATCGCTGGCCCCGTGATGACAAATTTGTTAGTCCATCCTTGGCTGGGTGACATGAAAATTCGCCCCAAAACGGCAGGGAGGCGCAATATGCCAGAAGACAAATCCGCCGAAGCAGCAGAAATAGCGGCACTTTTCCAGCAATGGAATGACGCGCTGCAATCCGGGCTGGCAGAGAATGTGGCGGCCTTATACGCACAAGATGCGATTCTCCTTGGCACTTTTGTCAATGAAATCCTGAATACCCCCGCAGCCATAACCGCCTATTTTGCAAATCTGATGCACCGTAGGCCCAGTAGCGCAATCGTCAGCGAACACATCCGCCATTTTGGCGATATCGCGCTTCATTCCGGGCTGTATGAGTTTTCACTGAATGCCGATACGCCAGAGGCCCGGCTTCTGGCCCGATTTACTTTTGCCTATCGCAAAGGCCCGGAAGGCTGGAGGATCATAGAACACCACTCGTCCACCCTGCCCCAAGCCTGAACATCCACGCAAACGCGCAAATGTGGCTTGCCTGCGGGCAGCGGGCCGCTAATCTGCCGCAGACCCAGAACAAAGGCGCAACTCATCATGACACAGCCGCACTCATCCTTTCCCACCATGGGTTTTGTATCCGATAGCAGCGCAGCGGCAGACCTGCATCTTGTCGATGCCGAAAATCTGACAGGATGGGCCGATATGCAGCCGCGCCGGGTGCGCGCATGGATTGCTGCAATTGGCTTTAGCGCAAAACCCGGCGAAGTGGTGCTTGTGCCAGATGCCGATGGCGCGCTGGCCCTTGCGGCCATAGGGCGCGGCACAGCACAGCAGCGCGCGCGCCAGCGTTTCTTGCTGGGGGGGGCACGCGGCAAATTGCCTGCGCAAAGCTTTCGTCTGCATCATCAATTGGATGCGGACAGCCTGCACGAGGAATGTCTTGGCTGGTGCATTTCCGGCTATAGCTACCGCCGCTTTCGCGCTGGCACTGGCCCGGAACTGGCCAGCCTTGTGGCACCTGCGGAATTGGATGCAAAGCGCGTAACCGATATCGCCGCAGCCGAGGCGCTGACGCGCGATCTGATCAATACGCCGGCCTCGCATATGGGGCCGGAAGAATTGGAAACCGCCTTTCTGGCTCTGGCCAACAAGTTCGGGGCTACAGCCTCGGTGATCTATGGCGATGATCTGCTTTATCACAACCTGCCCCTGATCCATGCGGTGGGTCGCGCATCCGAACGCAGCCCGCGCCTGCTGGATATGCGCTGGGGGGCCGAGGGGCCGCGCCTGACATTGGTGGGCAAGGGCGTGTGTTTCGATACCGGCGGACTGAACCTCAAACCCGGTTCCTCCATGGGATTGATGAAAAAAGACATGGGCGGGGCGGCCACAGTGATGGGGCTTGCACAGATGATCATGGCGCAGGGCTGGCAAGTGCAACTGCGCGTGCTTGTACCTGCGGTGGAAAATGCAGTTTCCGGCAATGCCATGCGCCCCGGTGATATTCTGATCTCGCGCAAGGGGCTAAGCGTGGAGATAAACAATACCGACGCCGAAGGGCGGCTTGTTCTGGCCGATGCGCTGGCCTTGGCCGATGAAGAGGCCCCCGATGCACTAATCTGCATGGCCACGCTGACAGGGGCCGCGCGTGTGGCCCTTGGCCCCGATATCGCGCCGTTTTTCACCGATGATCAAACCCTTGCCGCAGCCTTGATGCGAGGCGGCGCGCAGATGCGCGATCCGCTATGGCAACTGCCCTTTCACCCCGCGTATGAAGAGATGATAGAGCCAGGCATTGCCGATCTGGACAATGCTCCCGCAGGCGGCATGGCAGGCGCAATCACGGCGGCCCTGTTTTTGCGCCGCTTTGTCACAGACAGCCCGCGCTTTGCGCATTTCGACATTTATGGCCACCAGCCCAAACCCGCCCCCGCCCGCCCCAAAGGCGGTGTAGCACAAGGCGCGCGCGCGCTTTTTGCCGCGCTGCCAGATGTGCTTGGCTTATGAGCGATCCGCGCCTGACACCGTTCAGCGGGCGTGTGGCCCATACCCGTTTGCAAGGCCAGATTGCAGCGCCGGAATTCAGCGACGGGCAAATGATGCGCCTGAACGTACCCTTGGCCGATTTGCAGCGCAGCCCCGATGGCCCGCGTGACCGCCAGCTAGTGCAAGGGGCGCGGCTGTGCCAGTTGGATACGGCAGGCAAGATGGCCTATGTGCAGGCGCTGGCTGATGGCTATTGCGGCTGGGTTGCGCGCGCAGCCCTTGGCCCCGATCATCCTGTCACCCACCGCGTGCGTGCGCCAGCAACACATGTCTATTCCAAGCCCGACCTCAAAAGCCCGGAACTGGCCAGCCTGTCGCTGAATGCACAAATTCAGATCACCGGGGCGGAAGGGGCATTTTTGCGCAGCCCCTTGGGCTGGCTGCCCCACCAGCACCTTGCGCCTCTGGATCAGCCAGAGAGTGATTCCGTCAGCGTAGCCGAAACCCTGCTTGGCA
>JAIUNA010000119.1 GCA_022565265.1 Roseinatronobacter sp.
TGTTTGGCATGTCGGGCCTTGTGATCGGGCGCGCTGTTGGGGCCACGCTGGGCCGGGTTATCGACCAGCGCTTGCTGGGCGGCGGCTCTGGCGTGATCGAACATGGCCGGTTGGAGCGGTTGCGCCTGACAGGTGCGGCAGAGGGCGCGCCCGTGCCGCGTGTCTGGGGCCGGATGCGGCTGGGCGGGCAGGTGATCTGGGCGTCAGAGTTCGCGAAACTGTCACAACATCGGGGGGCGGCGGCGGCAAGATGGCGCGCCGCCCGCAGGTACGCGAATACAGCTATTCGGTATCGCTGGCCGTGGCGCTTTGTGCGGGGCCTGTGCTGGGGGTGGGGCGTATCTGGGCGGATGGGGTGGAAATTGCCCCCTCTGATCTGAACCTGCGCATTTATCCGGGCGATGACAGCCAGTTGCCAGACCCGTTGATGGAGGCTGTGGAGGGGGTGGGCCATGTGCCCGCCTATCGCGGGATTGCCTATGTGGTGATTGAGGATCTGGAACTGGGCGCCTATGGCAACCGTGTGCCGCAGCTGAGTTTTGAGGTGATGCGCTGGCTTTCAGGTGAAACGGCGAAAAGCATGGCCGATCATGTGCAGGGCGTGGCGCTTATGCCCGGAACGGGGGATTTCGCGCTTTCGCCAAGCCCGGTTTATGTGCGCGAGGGCGCGGCGGGTTTGGGCGGTTCGGAACAGGCGCTGAACCTCAATTCCCCCGGCGGGCGCAGTGATCTGGATGTGGCGCTGGAGGCTTTGGGCCGTGAATTGCCGCGCTGCCGATCAAGCCTGTTGATTGTGTCTTGGTTCGGGTCTGATCTGCGGGCGGGGCTGTGCCAGATAGAACCCAAGGTGGAGCATGCCAGCCGCCATGCCCCTGCCCAGCCCTGGCAGGTGGCCGGGCGCGCGGCCAGTGCCACGCCCGAAGTGGCGCGGCTGGCGGGGCGGCCTGTTTATGGCGGCACGCCGTCCGATGCCTCTGTCATTGCCGCGATTGGTGCGATGAAGGCGCGGGGGCAAGCGGTGGTGTATTATCCGTTTATCCTTATGGAAATTCTGCCCGGAAATTCCCTGCCTGATCCGTGGTCAGACGCCCAAAGCCAGCCTGCGCTTCCTTGGCGGGGGCGGATTACCACCAGTAAGGCCCCCGGCCAGCCTGCCAGCCCCGATGGCTTTGCAGAGGCCGCCGAAGAAGTGGCCGATTTCATGGGCACGGCCAGCGCCAGTGATTTTGCCATTGTGCATGGCGCGGTGGTGTATTCCGGCCCGCAGGAATGGCGCTACCGCCGGTTCATCCTGCACCAAGCGGCGCTGTGCAAGGCGGCGGGCGGGGTGGATGCGTTTTGCATTGGCTCTGAAATGCGCAGCCTGACGCAGATACGCGGCCCTGCCAACAGCTTTCCCGCCGTTGCGGCGCTGTGCGCGCTGGCGGCGGAGGTGCGCGCGCTGCTGGGGCCGGAGGTGAAGCTGACCTATGCTGCCGACTGGTCGGAATATTTTGGCTATATCACGCCAGAGGGCGACCGCTTCTTTCACCTTGATCCGCTTTGGGCGGATGATGCGATAGATGCCATCGGGATCGACAATTACATGCCGCTCTCGGATTGGCGCGATGGTGCGGGCCATGCGGATGCGCAAGGCTGGCGCGGTGTGCATGATCTGGATTATCTGCGCGCCAATGTGGCGGGCGGGGAAGGGTATGACTGGTTTTACGCCACCGAAACCGACCGCCGCAGCCAGAACCGCACCCCGATTGTGGATGAAGCCGAATGGCGCGAGGATTGGATCTGGCGCTACAAGGATTTGCGCGGCTGGTGGGAAAATGACCATCACGAGCGCGTGGGCGGTGTGCGCGCGGCAGTGCCGACAGCGTGGATTCCGCGCTCCAAGCCGTTCTGGTTTACGGAATATGGCTGCCCGGCGATAGACAGGGGCACAAACCAGCCGAATGTGTTTCTTGATCCGAAATCCTCGGAATCCTTTGTGCCGCATTTTTCGCGGGGCTGGCGGGATGATGCGATTCAGCTGCAATATATTCGCGCGGTCAATGAGTATTGGGCCGATCCGGCGCAAAACCCGGTATCGGAACTCTATGGCGGGCCAATGGTGGATATGGCGCGCGCCCATCTTTGGGCATGGGATGCGCGGCCTTATCCGTGGTTTCCCGGCAATCAGGATTTATGGGCCGATGGGGCGAATTGGGCGCGCGGGCATTGGATTACAGGCCGCGCCACAGCGCTGCCGCTGGACAGTGTGATTGCAGAGATTTGCGCCGAGGCCGGGGTGCCGGATGTGGATGTGCGCAGGGTGCATGGGGTGGTGCGGGGCTTTGCCATGGCCTCGACCGATGCACCGCGCGCGCTGTTGCAAAACCTGATGCTGGCTTATGGCGTAGAGGTGGCGGAGCGCGGCGGCAAGCTGGTGTTCCAGATGCGCACGGGACGCCCGGTGGCGCGGCTGGGCGCGGATGATCTGGCGCGGATGGAGGGCGGTGATCTGGTGCTGATCCGCGCGCCAGAGGCCGAGGTGACAGGCCGTATCCGGCTGGGCTATGTGGAAGAGGGCGCGCATTTTGAACAGCGCATGGCCGAGGCCAGCTTTCCCGATAGCAGCGAAAGCCGCGCCACGGCCTCTGACCTGCCTTTGGTGCTGACCGAGGGCGAGGCTGTGTTGATCGCGGAACGCTGGCTGGCTCAGGCGCGGGTGGCGCGCGACAGGGCGCGGTTTCATCTGCCCCCCTCGCGCGATTATGGGGCGGGGGATGTGGTGGCGCTGGAGATTGCAGGGCAAGCGCCCTCGCTGTGGCGGATAGACCGCGCAACCCTGACCGCCGCGCGCGAGTTGGAGGCCACGCGCGTGGAAGATGCGGTTTATGAGTGGGGCCATACGGCGCGCGCGCAAGGGGCGGGGCTGGCCTATACGCCACCTGCGCCGGTGCAGGCGGTGTTTCTGGATCTGCCGCTGATAACCGGGGAAGAAGTGGCCCATCACGGGCGGGTGGCCGTGGCCGCGCGGGCCTGGCCGGGGCTGGTGGCGCTGCACCGCCAGACGGGGCCAGATGCCTATGATCTGGATGCGCTGATCGCGCGGCCCGCGCGGGTGGGTATAACAGAAACGCCGCTGATGGCCGCGCGGGGGGCGCTGTGGGACAGGGGGCCAGCGCTGCGGCTGCGCATGATTTCGGGCCAGTTGGACAGCGTGGCCCCTGCCGCGCTTCTGGACGGGGCCAATATGGCCGCGATTGGCATGGGCGACGTGTGGGAGCTGTTTCAGTTTGCCGAGGCCGAATTGGTGGCGCCGGGCCTTTATGATTTGCGCCTGCGGCTGCGCGGGCAGCGCGGCACGGATGGGGTAATGCCCCAGCTATGGCCAGAGGGCGCAGTGGTGGTGATGCTGGATAGCGCGGTGGAAAGCATCGGCCTGCCGTTGGAAGGATTGGGCATTTCGCGCAACTGGCGCATTGGCCCGGCCAGCCGCCCGCTGAGTGATCCAAGCCAGCGCGATATATCGGCCGCTTTTGAAGGGGTGGGGCTGCGGCCCTACCGGCCCGCCTATCTGCGCGCGCATGTGCAGGCGGGGGGTGATCTGGCTGTTACATGGATACGGCGTACCCGATTGGGGGGTGAGGCGTGGGGCGCGGTGGAGGTGCCTTTGGGTGAGGCGTTCGAGCGCTACAGCCTGCGGGTGCGCAAGGCGGGCGCGGTGCTGCGCGCAGTGGAAACGGATGTGCCGGAGTGGCGCTATAGTGCGGCGATGCAGGATGCGGATGGGGTGGCGGGGGTGTTTGTGCTGGAGGTGGCGCAGATATCGGAACGCTTTGGGCCGGGGCCTTATGCGCGGCTGGATTGGGGGCAATGATGGCGCCTGTTGCACGCCCCCGCGCGCAGCCGGCCCGCCCACCCACCCCCGCCCCCGCCCTGCGGGCGGGGGCTTGCCGTCTGCGCGCGGGGGCGGGGCGGGATATGTGGGGGTGTTGGTGGGAAGGGTGCTTTCATGCGTGAGATCACCCATGGTGATATCGTCACCGCCGCGCGGGTGTTGTTGGCGCGGCCAGAGGCGGAGTGGCCCGCAGTTATGGCGCAAATGCTGGAGGCGGCGCATTCGGGAGATTGCCATCGCAAGGCGTTGGGCCGCGTGCATCCGCGTCTTGGCACGGGCACACTGATCTCTGTGGCCATGGCGTTTGGCCCTGCACCTGTGCCGCGCCCTTCTGACAGCCGTTATTTGCGTGCGCTGGCCACTGTGCTGGCGGGTGTTCTTGCATGGCGGGCCGCGCGTTCCCCCTTTCCATGAGCAGGCGGCGCGCGTATATGCGCGCCATGGCACAAGCACCGCTTTTACAACTTTCGCAAATTTCGCTGACATTCGGCGGCAACCCGTTATTTGACGGGCTGGATATGGTTATCCAGCCCGGCGACCGTGTGGCCCTTGTGGGGCGCAATGGATCGGGCAAATCCACCTTGATGAAGGTCATGGCCGGGCTGGTAGAGGCCGATCAGGGGGCGCGCAGCCTCGCGCCCGGTGTGCGCGTGGGCTATATGGAGCAAGACCCCGATTTTGCGGGTTTTGCCACGTTGGGCGATTTTGCCGCGCAAAATCTTGATCCGTCTGAGATTTACCGCATTGAGATGGCCGCCGAGGGGCTGGATTTTGACCCAAGTCTTGCGCCGGAGCAGGCCTCTGGTGGAGAGCGGCGGCGCGCGGCATTGGCCAAGCTGTTGGCCGAAGCGCCGGAGTTGATGCTTTTGGACGAGCCGACAAACCATCTGGATATTTCTGCCATTGGCTGGCTGGAAGCGCGGTTGCGCGAAACCCGCGCCGCCTTTGTGCTGATAAGCCATGACCGCGCCTTTTTGCGCGCCCTGAGCCGCGCTACCCTTTGGGTGGATCGCGGGCAGGTGCGGCGGCGCGAGTCGGGCTTTGACGGGTTTGAAGAGTGGCGCGATACCATCTGGGCCGCCGAGGATGAGGCCCGCCACAAGCTAAACCGCAAGATCAAGGCCGAAGCGCGCTGGGCGGTAGAAGGGATCAGCGCGCGGCGCAAGCGCAATCAGGGCCGGGTGCGCGCGCTGCAAGCGCTGCGGGCCGAACGGGCCAGCCAGATCAAGCGCCAGGGCACAGCCGCGATGGCGCTGGATGCTGCGCCGCCATCGGGCAAGCTGGTGGCAGAGTTGGAAAATGTGCACAAATCCTTTGGCGGGCGCGTGATTTTGCGCGATTTCTCGTTGCGGGTGATGCGGGGCGAGCGTGTGGCCTTTGTTGGCCCCAATGGCATTGGCAAAACCACGCTGTTGCGCCTGATTACGGGCGCGCAAGAGGCCGATAGCGGCACGATCCGGCGCGGAACAGGGTTGGAGGTTGCGATATTCGACCAAAGCCGTGCGCAGCTTGATCCCAATGCAACGCTTTGGGAAAATCTGACAGGTGATCCGCTGATGCGCGTGCCGGGGCAGGCCGATCAGGTGATGGTGCGGGGCCAGCCCAAGCATGTGGTGGGCTATCTGAAAGAATTTCTGTTTGACGAATCGCAGGCGCGTGCGCCGGTGCGCGCCTTGTCGGGTGGCGAGAAGGCGCGGCTATTGCTGGCGCGGATCATGGCGCAACCGGCCAATCTGCTGGTGCTGGACGAGCCGACAAATGATCTGGATGTGGAAACGCTGGATCTGCTGCAAGACATCCTGAGCGAGTTTGACGGCACGGTTTTGCTTGTCAGCCATGATCGGGATTTCATTGATCGCATCGCCTCGACAACGCTTGTGTTCGAGGGGGAGGGGCAGGTTACGGCCTATGCCGGTGGCTGGTCGGATTACATGGCGCAGCGCCCTGCGGTGGAAAAGCCCGGTGCGGCGAGTGTTGGGGCCAGTGCTGCCGCGCCCAAGGGCAAGCCCAAAGCAGGCGCGAAAGCGGGCCTGAGTTTTACCGAATCGCATAGGCTGGAAAAGCTGCCCGCAGAGATTGCGCGGCTGGAGGCGGAGATTGCCAAGCTGGCAGAGTTGCTGTCAGACGCCAATCTGTTCACCCGCGAGCCGGTGAAATTTCGCAAGGCAACAGAGGCGATGGCCGCGCGCCAGACCGCGCTGGAGGCCGCAGAGGAAGAATGGCTGGCGCTGGCGGAGAAGGCCGAGGGGTGAGGCGGCAGTGAGGGATAGGGTGCAAAGCTGCGCAGCGCTGGGCCGCGGTGCGGCGAAGCTCCTGTCTGGCTAAGCGCTTTATAGTGGTAAAATCCGAACGAAACTCAGGCTAAGCGCAGGTTGCAGCCAAATCGCCGTGCCGGGGGGCGGCGTCATGCCGGTAGGCATGCCTCCGGCATGACGATGCGCGGCGGGCTAAAGCCCTTGATTCCGCGCAAGGTCGCGCTGCTCCAATGCTCGCAAGCCGCCCTCGCCCCTTTTGCCCAAGACGCTGCGCCCTGTTGCCGATAGCGGCTGTTCCCCCTCAGGCAATCCGCACGCCTTGGCGCTGCAATTCGGCCTGCACCGCGCCCAGATCAATTTCCGCCACATCGCAGCGCGCCCGCGCGGCCTGGGCCGCCGCCACCCCCGCGCCTTGACCTGCCACAGCGCAACAGGCCATGTTGCGGGTTGCGGCATGGGCGATCTTGTCGCCGCCAATGGCGCGGCCTGTCACCAACAGCCCGCGCACCCCTTTGGGCAGCATCGCGCGGTAAGGGATATGCATATACCGCCCTGTGGTGGGAATGATCAGCACGCCGTAGCCATCAATGAATTCAGGATATATCCCGATACTGTCGTCAAACCGCGCCTGATGGCGCACATCGGATTCGCGCATGTTATAAACCGCATCTATCTTGCGGGTATCGCGTATGCCGATGGACATGCCGAAATTGCGCAGCCGCACGCCCGCGCAACCGGGCATGAAGCGGCGCAGGGCTTCTATGGCCAGCATGGCCTGTTTGCGCCCCTCAATCTCTGCGCGGGTCAGGCTGTCGGGGCATGTGCCATCCACCCCCGCCAGATGCACAAGGTTCATATAGGTCAGCTCGCCCGTATCATGCAGCGCGCCCCATGTGCCTGCGATCGTGTTCAGATGGGCAGGAATCACCCCTTCGGCAATCGCGCGGGCAAAGGGCTTTTTCAGGAAGGGCGAGAACATGTCATCTTCTTTGCCATCCGTTTCCACCTGCCATTCGCCGGTTGACCAATCTTTATAGGTTTGCGGATCGGCGCGCACTTCGGCCATGAAAGCGGCTTTGTTCACGCCCGCCAGATGAAACATCACGCTGGCCGCCTGCATCTCTTCCAGCGGGGTTTTCACCACGGCGGCCCCGGCGCGGGTGGCGATATCGGCATCGCCTGTGGCATCTATCACCACGCGGGCCAGAATCGCCTCGCGCCCGGCCTTGGATTCGACAATCACGCCTGAAATCCGGTCGCCCTCCATCACCGGGGCCACGAATTGACGGTGCAGCATGCCCTCCACCCCCGCCTCTGCCACCAGCGCATCGGCCACCAGCTTGAAGCCCTCGCTATCCAGCTCATAAGACAGGCTTTGGCTTTCGGGCACAGCCGCGCCCATGGCTTTGGCGCGGTCTTCATATTCGCGGCCAATGCCCCCGGCCTCGACTGTCTGCTCATGGCGATACCATGCCAGCCCTTCCACGCCCACAACAGTGATATTGCCGCCAAAGCAGCCAAACCGTTCTACCAGCGCCACATCCGCGCCTGCGCGCGCCGCCGCAAGGGCCGCCGCCAGCCCACCGGGGCCAGAGCCTACGACCAAAACATCAGTGCGCCGGATAACAGGCACATGGCGCGCGGGTTCGGTGATGAAATCTGTCATATCTGCCCCTGTAACTGCTGGCATGGTGGTCTTTTCGCCAAGGCGGAGCAAGCGGAATGTCGGGCATCAAAAGCCCATCACCCGCGCTTGCCCTTACGCCGCAACAGCCGCCCGATCAGGAAAGAGGTGCGCGGCACATAGGTGTATTCGGTGCGCTGCGTGGGCGCAGGGCGCATCCGCATGCGGATAAGCCCGAACACCACCAGCACAATATGCGCGACCGAGATAAAGACAAACATCGCCGCAGGCCCCTGCATATCTATCAGCATCGAGGCAATCAGCGGGCTTGCAATCGCGCCCACAGCATAGAGGAACATCAATGCGGCAGAGAGTTCCACCGCCTCTGTCGGATCGGTGAAATCATGGGCATGGGCGGCAGAGATGGAATAAATCGGAAAGGTGGTCATGCCAAAAAACGCAGCCGCCGCAAATATCGCCACCACACCCCTGTCGGCACTGGCCACTGTCGCCCCGCAGGCCAGAACAGAGGCCACAGACAGCCAGATCAGCACCGCCCGCCTGTCATATTTATCCGCAAGCCAACCCACCGGGATTTGCACCAAAGCCCCCCCCAGCACATAGGCGGCCAGAAACAGCGCAATCACCTCGGCCCGCAGCCCTATGGATAGCGCATAAAGCGGCCCCACCATGCGAAAGGCCGCCCCCGTTATCCCCGATACCACCACCCCCGCCGCCGCTAAGGGCGAGCGATCCCAGGCAAGGCCAGGGCGCAGGCGCGGCGCGCCGGCCACTGGCGGCGCCACGGCCCGTGTCAGCACCAGCGGAAACAGCGCGGCCCAGCACAACAGCGCCAAAAGGTTGTAAGATACATAAGAGGCCGGGGTCAGCACCGCGATCAGCAATTGCGCGCCAAGGCTGCCCACAATATCCACCACCCGGTACACACCCATTGCGCGGCCACGGGTATCATTGGTCAGCTTGGCTTGCAGCCAGGCCTCGATAATTGTGTAACACCCCGCCACCGCCAGCCCGGAGGCCATGCGCAACACTGCCCAGGCCAGCGGATGAATCACCAGCATATGCGCCAGAATGCCAATGGTGCCGGCGGCTGTAAGGGCCGCGAAGGCGCGCGAATGGCCCACCTGCCCCATCAGACGCGGCGCCCACCAGCACCCAATGAAAAACCCGATAAAATGGGCAGACCCCAAAAGCCCGATCTCGCCCGCGCTAAACCCCAGTTCCACGCCCGATAGCGCATCCAGCGGCACAACCCCGCCAAGACCAAGCTGCAACAACACGACCGACAGGAACAGGGCCGCAAAGGAAATCAGCAAGCGCATGGCGGAAGGCTCCGGCAAATCCAGAGCCTGAGACTGCCGTGCAGGGCAGCCAAGGTCTAGGGGGATTCGCGCCGCAGCCCCTGATTCCCCGGCCATTCCGCAAACTTGGCCGCACATCATGCATTGCCAGCCCAATAGCCCCTAACACTTTCCAACAGCCGGGACATTTTCATGCGGGCCAAAGCCCCCAAGCGCATGAAAGCTGCGCGCCCCTGACTAATTTCCGGGCAGAATATAAAAAACGACAGATTTGTGAAAATCCCTCTTGCGCCTTCTCGCTGTGTTATCTAGATAGCGCTTCACCGGCGGCGGGAACGTTGTTGGTTGCGGATCGGTTTGAGGCGCTTATGTGTTTTTGATTGGCTCTGTGTTTTGAATTCGAGGCAGGGAAA